>JAFAGE010000218.1 GCA_023423015.1 Bacteroidota bacterium | reverse complement strand
ATTTAAGATCGGTAAATTGGAGAAAGTCGCGCGACCGGATGTTTTCAAACATCACTTCGTATTCGTTATTGTCGAATATGATCTCGAAGTATTCGGAACTGCCGATACGATGATGGTAGTTGCACTTGGGACAAACGAACAAATTTTCACGCAGTTCAGTAACGGTGCAGATGTAGCCGCATTCCGGGCACTTGCTCCATAAACCTTCCGGAGTTTCTTTTTTGTCGGCCGTGCTCGTTAAAATTCCCTTCTTGATCCTCTTAAACCAGCTGCTTCTTGTTTCTTCCGATTTTCCTTCTTCACCTGCGAGGTTGGCTTCAAAATCCTCCTCTTGTCTCATTAAGTAGGTATTTGCGGGCTAAGATAGGGAAAATGGGTCAGTTCGATATTCTTGCAAATTCCTGTTCGTGCTTTACTTTTGCAGAACTCCAATAAATGATTCATGAACTGGTCAGACTTTTTCACTTCATCTGTAGGCAAGAAATTCGTAATGGCTCTCACCGGTCTTTTTCTTATTACTTTCCTCATTATTCACGTATGTATCAATGCGTGCATTTTTAATGATTTACCCTTTTTTGATCCGAACGACGATGGCGACATGTTTAACCGCGCAGCGCACTTTATGGCTACGTCGGTACTGATACGTACCCTGGAATACGTTCTCTTTCTCGGATTTATCCTTCACATCGTTCAGGGATATGTGTTAGAACGCAGGAACCTTACACGGCGCGGACAGGGATACCGCGTTAACCTGGGTAACCGGGGCAGTAAGTGGTACAGCCGCACTATGGGGCTGCTGGGTACGCTGCTTCTCCTGTTTCTTATCATGCACATTGCACACTTCTGGGTGCCCTCGCGCATCACCGGCCTCGAAGCAATAGAAGGTAAAACCTACCACAACCTCTTCGGCAAAATGGTAGATGTTTTCCAGGAGCCTTTGATTGTTGTTTTATATGTAATTGGCTGCATTTCGCTTGCATACCATCTTTTACAAGGATTTCAAAGCGCCTTCAGAACGCTCGGCGTTCACAATTCGCGTTACATACGCATCATCAAAGGTACAGGCGCCGCTTTTTCCATCATCGTTCCGTTCGTATTCGCCCTGATGCCCGTATCCATTTATTTCAAGTGGATTGGGTTCAACTAATCATCTTCTAAATTCAATTTAATGTTGGATTCCAAAATACCCGCAGGTCCGCTCGAGAATAAATGGAACGACTACAAAGGTCACGTTCAGCTGGTGAACCCTGCAAACAAACGTAAACTGGAAATTGTTATCATCGGCACCGGCCTTGCAGGTGCTTCTGCTGCTGCATCACTTGGTGAGCTCGGCTATAAAGTGAAGGCTTTCTGTTTCCAGGATAGTCCCCGCCGTGCACACAGTATCGCTGCACAGGGCGGGATAAACGCTGCGAAAAATTATCAAAACGATGGTGACAGCGTATTCCGGCTGTTTTACGATACCATCAAAGGTGGTGACTATCGCGCACGCGAAGCTAACGTTCACCGCCTTGCGGAAGTGAGTGCCAATATCATCGACCAATGCGTTGCACAGGGTGTTCCCTTTGCCCGCGAATACGGCGGGTTGCTAAGTAACCGCTCCTTTGGTGGTACCCAGGTGCAGCGTACTTTTTATGCCGCAGGTCAAACAGGCCAGCAATTACTGATTGGTGCATACCAGGCTCTCGAAAGGCAGGTGGCACTTGGTAATGTTAAGATGTACACACGCCATGAGATGCTCGACATCGTAAAGATCGATGGTAAAGCACGCGGCGTAATCTGTCGCAACCTCATCACAGGTGAACTCGAACGACATTTTGGTCACGCTGTATTGCTCTGCAGCGGAGGATACGGCAACGTGTTCTATCTCTCCACCAATGCGATGGGCAGTAATGTAACCGCCATTTGGAAAGCACACAAAAAAGGTGCATTCTTCGGAAATCCATGCTTCACACAAATACATCCTACATGTATTCCCGTGAGCGGCGATCATCAAAGTAAACTTACACTGATGTCGGAATCACTCCGCAACGATGGCCGGATCTGGGTTCCGAAGAAACAGAACGACAGCCGCCGTCCAGGTGAAATTCCGGAAGATGAACGCGACTATTATCTCGAAAGAAGGTATCCTGCCTTCGGTAACCTGGTTCCACGCGACGTTGCATCACGCGCAGCCAAAGAACGTTGTGATGCCGGCTATGGCGTTGGTAATTCAAAAATGGCTGTTTATCTCGATTATGCCGATGCTATACAGCGATATGGAAGGGGAGAAGTAGGTAAACAAGGTATAGCCAATGCAACACCGGAACTTATTACCTCGCTTGGCCGCGATGTGGTAAAAGAAAAATATGGCAACCTGTTCGACATGTATGCGAAGATCACCGGTGAAGATCCTTACACAACACCAATGCGCATCTACCCGGCCGTGCACTACACTATGGGTGGATTGTGGGTAGACTATGAACTGACGACCACTGTGCCAGGTTTGTATTCACTGGGTGAAGCAAACTTTTCCGACCACGGCGCAAACAGGCTTGGCGCATCAGCACTTATGCAGGGATTAGCTGATGGTTACTTCGTAATTCCCTACACCATTGGTAACTACCTGGCCAATGAAATCCGCACTCCTGCCGTTCCCACCACTCATCCTGCTTTTGAAGAAGCTGAGAAGGAAGTGGCAGACAGAATCAACAGGTTAATGTCGATCCAGGGTAAACAAAGTGTTGAAAGCTTCCACAAACGTCTTGGTAAGATTATGTGGGACAAATGTGGCATGGCCCGGAACGAACAGGGGCTGAAAGAAGCTATCGAAGAGATCAGGCAGCTGAAAAAAGAATTCTGGAGCGATGTGCGCATTCCCGGTGCAACAAACGAGGTGAATAATGAGTTGGACAAAGCCAACCGGGTAGCCGATTTTATAGAACTGGGAGAACTGATGTGTGTTGACGCACTTCATCGTCGCGAAAGCTGTGGCGGTCACTTCCGCGAAGAAATGCAAACGGAAGAAGGAGAAGCACGCCGTGACGATGATAACTTCTCATACGTCGCTGCATGGCAATACCAGGGCGAAAGCAATTGGGAACTGCATAAGGAAGAACTGAAATTTGATGTTGCCAAACCAACACAGCGCAGCTATAAATAACTAATTAAAGAAAGAACGATAACTATGGATCATTCAACGATAAACCTGACATTGGAAGTGTGGCGCCAGCAGAACAAATCGACCAAGGGAAAATTTGTTACGTACAAGGTAGACAACGTTTCTACTGAGATGTCTTTCCTCGAAATGTTCGATGTGCTGAACGAGCGACTGATCAGCGAGGGCCAGGATCCCATTGCGTTCGACCATGATTGCCGTGAAGGAATCTGCGGCTCATGTTCGATGCATATTAACGGACGGCCTCATGGTCCGTGGCATGCAACCACTGTTTGCCAGCTGCACATGCGCGCATTTAAAGATGGCGAAACCGTAGTGGTAGAACCATGGAGAGCAAAATCGTTCCCCGTAATAAAAGACCTGATGGTAGACCGCAGCGCATTTGACCGTATCATCCAGGCTGGAGGTTACATTTCGGTGAACACCGGTAACGCTGTCGATGCTAATGCCATTCCGGTGGAAAAAGACAAAGCCGACGACGCGTTTGCGGCCGCAGCCTGCATTGCCTGCGGTGCTTGTGTTGCAGCCTGTAAAAACAGTTCGGCAATGTTGTTTATGTCGGCTAAAGTTGCACATCTCGGATTACTGCCGCAGGGTGCACCTGAGAGAAAGACGCGTGTGCTGAATATGGTTGCGCAAATGGATAAGGAAGGATTCGGATCCTGCACATTCACCGGCGCCTGCGAAGCCGTGTGCCCCAAAGAAATTTCAATCCAAAACATCTCCCGCCTCAACGCCGAGTATCTGCACGCCGGTTTGACGGTAGACAAATAGGTGAGCGGTGAAAAGTGAAAGGTGAAAAGTGAAAAAAACTCTTCTCACCTTTCACCTTTCACCTTTCACCGTTGTCAGATACAACTTATTCTACCCGCGAGATCTTCAACACATTCGTCGGTAAATGCAGGTGTATAGGAGTTGATCCGGTGTTCACAACCAGGTCGCCTGCTTTGATGAATCCTCTTTCCTTTAGTATCTGAATCTGGTCGCCGATGATGTCATCGAGACTTTCTTCCTCTGAATAATGGAATGCACGAACACCCCAGCTTAGGCTAAGCTGATTGATCAGGCTTTTCTCTTTTGAGAATATATATAATGGTGACTTCGGGCGGTAGCTTGACAGCATAAACGCTGTGTAACCGCTTTGTGTCATTCCTATCAATGCGTCGGCCTTTGTATCGCGGGCTAGCTTACAGGCATTGTAACAGATGGCATCGCTCAGGAACGAAGGAGAGTGGGGTTGAGGAACCAGTTCGTCTTCGAGGTTGTAGCGATAATCGGTCTTTTCTACCTGCATAATGATTTTACGCATCGTTTCCACAACCAGCACGGGGTGCTTTCCGGTTGCGGTTTCGCCGCTAAGCATTACAGCATCGGCACCTTCAAGAACCGCATTCGCAACGTCGGTGATTTCACTTCTGTTTGGCTTCACGCGGTCGATCATGCTCTCCATCATCTGGGTGGCAACGATAACCGGCTTTGCGCGGTGCAGACATTTACGGATAAGTTGTTTCTGGATCAGCGGCACCTGTTCAATCGGCAGCTCAACTCCCAGGTCACCGCGGGCAACCATGATACCATCCGATTCGATTATGATGTCGCGTATGTTCGTAAGCGCTTCAGGCTTTTCGATTTTGGCAATGATCTTTGTTTTGCTGCTTTTCTCGGCAAGTTTACTGCGAAGAATCACGATATCCTTCACATTGCGAACGAAGGAAAGTGCTACCCAATCGAGTTTTTGCTCGATGATAAAGTCGAGATCCACAAGATCTTTCTCGGTGAGGGCGGGCAACGAAATGTTTGTATCAGGAAGGTTGATTCCTTTTTTGGAAGAGATTACACCGCCCATGGTCACCTGCACTTTTACGTCGTGATTGGGTTCGATGCTGATCACCTGAACTTCCATCTTACCATCGTCGATCATGATCTTGTTGCCAATGACCACGTCCTGGTGAAGATTGGGATATGATACATAGATGCGGTCCAGCGTTCCTACCACTTTTTCGTTGGTGAAGGTGAGAATGTCGCCGGGATATACCTCCAGGGCATTGTTTTCAATTTCCCCAACCCGGAGTTTAGGACCCTGGAGGTCGCCAAGTATAGAAATGTTATAAGGTTCTGTGAGGTTGATTTTGCGGATGCTGTCGATGATCCTTGCTTTGTCTTCGTGGCTTCCGTGAGAGAAGTTAAGGCGGAACACATTAACGCCCGCTTTCACAAGGGCAAGCAGTTGTTCGTACGAATCGCAGGCCGGGCCTACTGTTGCTACAATTTTTGTCCTGTGCGAAGTATGGTCTATCCCTGCTTCTTTATCCATTGTTTCGTGCAGGTATTTTTTCAGGTTCTTCGTCATATTGTATTATTTCTTTCCTGGCGGTGTGATGATGATTCGCTATATCAGCTGGCGAGGATCTTCACGATCTTCAGCCATTCGTTGTTTATTTTTTGTTTGGCCTTTACTGCTTTTTCAAGTGGAATGTACGACATCCGGTTGTTTACTATACCAACCATTACGTTATGTCTTCCTTCTATAAGGCATTCAACAGCAGAGTAACCCATGCGGCTTGCAATAAGCCTGTCGAGGCATGAAGGAGAACCGCCGCGTTGAATATGCCCCAAAATGCATACCCGAACATCAGCTTTCGGTAAACGCTCCTTAATTATCTTGGCTACTTCGTCGCCGCCACCAAAGTCATCACCCTCGGCAACAACAACCAGGTTTACCAGCTTTTTCCTTTTTTCCTTTTCGAGCAAGCCTTCCACCAGCTCTTCTACGTCGGTTTTGCGTTCCGGAATCAGGATGTTTTCTGCTCCTGTAGCGATTCCGCTATGCAGGGCAATGTAACCCGCATCGCGACCCATTACCTCAATAATAAAAAGACGGTCGTGAGCGTCGGCAGTATCCCGGATCTTGTCGATAGCTTCTACTGCTGTATTCACAGCAGTATCGAACCCGATCGTGAAGTCTGTGCCGGCAATGTCTTTATCAATTGTTCCGGCTAAGCCTATACAGGGAATGTCGATCTCGCGGCTAAAGATGTCCGCACCTTTAAACGAACCATCGCCGCCAATGATGACTAACCCATCGATACCCAGTTTTTTCAGGTTATCGTAAGCTTTTTTCCGGCCTTCCGGTTGGAAAAATTCTTTGCAGCGTGCTGTTTTAAGTATGGTGCCGCCTCTTTGGATGATGTTGGCGACACTCCGGGAGTGCATTGGAACGATATCGTTGTCGATCATGCCGGCATATCCGCGCATAATACCGTATGCTTCAAGTCCGTTATATATTGCAGTTCTTACTACAGCTCTGGTTGCGGCGTTCATCCCCGGGGAATCTCCACCTGATGTAAGAACCCCGATTTTAGTCACCTTTTTTGCCATGAATCTAAATCAGTTGGATTTATTTTAATATTTTTCAAGGACAAGCACCAATCGTTAAAAACTTCTTAATCATTGTTTTTTCGAGGCGTAAAAGTAAGGTTTTGTTTTGATAGAAGCGGTAGTAAATCATCGCATACATTTGCGGACAATACCCTGTTTGTGAAAGGTCTGATTAGCTTGTTTGTCGCGGTTTTGTTTGCAGCGACCGCCATATGTCAAATTCGTTATCCCGCTACCCGCAAGGTCGACCAGCGTGACGATTACCACGGTACCACTATTTATGACCCCTATCGCTGGCTTGAGAACGATACCAGCCCTGCCACCTCTGCATGGGTCAATGAACAATCAAAGTTTACTGAAGCCTATTTCGACGAGATACCATTTCGTCATGCGATCCGCAAACGGCTTGCTGCCTGCTACAATTACACACGTTATGGATCACCTTTCCGAAATGGCAGCTACTTCTATTATTATAAGAACGACGGACTTCAAAACTTCCCGGCTTTATATCGCGAACACCCGGGCGACACCGTTCCGCAGGTGGTGATCGATCCGAATGAACTCGCACCTGACGGCAGTGTACAGATCATGAACTTCGTTCCATCAAAAGATGGTAAGTACGGAGCATGGATGATGTCCAGGTCGGGATCCGATTGGAAGACAATATATATTAAGGATCTGAACACCCTTGCCGACCTCACAGACTCGCTCAAATGGATAAAGGAATCAGACATCGCCTGGCACGGTGATGGGTTTTACTACAGCCGCTACCCGGAACCCGATAAAGGAACTGAACTCACATCAGAAAACCGTAACCAGCAGATCTGGTTTCATAAAGTGGGTACGCCGCAATCGCAGGATAAATTGATTTTCGAAGACCCGGAACATCCTTATCGTTTTTATTACGCTTCATCCAGCGACGACGAACGATTTATGTTTGTAAGCGTTGTTGAACACAGCACCAAAGGCGCAACAGGGAATGCTCTCTGGTATATCGACCACGAAAGTGCAGAAAAAGAATTCCGGATGATCGTTGCCGAACCCGGGGAGCACGTTTACGGAATTGTTGATCCTGTAGACAACAACAGGAAATTCCTGGTTCAAACCAACGAAGGGGCACCCAATGGAAAAATAATCCTTTTCGATCCGTTGAGGCCCGATAAAAGATATTGG
>JAFAGE010000157.1 GCA_023423015.1 Bacteroidota bacterium | reverse complement strand
GTCCAAACTCGAGGTGCCCGCCGGAGTGACAACAGGTTTCGCGTAGAGTAGGAATTTCAAGAATAATCTTATCTGAAGAACGAATGATGCTGTCGCCACGCATTTCGAAGCGTGATACATTTTGCTTTGCCACAGAACCTGCCGGAGAATAGTTGATATAGATGTAATGATTCTTTTCAAAATCGGGATCAAGCGCCACACCGAGAATTCCGTCTTCGTAGTTCCCGGTGATGCTAACATCAAACCGGTCGATGACACGGCTCTTTTTTTCTTTAGGATCGTACATCTTAATGTCGCCACGGCGTTCAACATACAAAATCCGACCATCGTTGAAGACGACCATTTCCATAGGCTCGTACATATATGTATCGAGCACTTCTACCTGGAAGCGGTTTGTTTCAGGAACACGCTTCGTTTTAACAGAAGTATAATCAGGTGCACCTGAAGAGGCTGCTTCAGCAACTATTTTCTTCACCAGGTCATTGCTTTTTTCAGTATTCGCTGCGTGCGCAAGAAATACATGGTTTACCGCAGTAGCCGTTAATTCTTCCGGGGCCGATTTGCTATTATCATTCTTTAATTTCTTCAACCATGGCCAGTTGTTGGTTGAGTCTGTCGACGTATTCACAAACATTACTGATCCTCCCGCTTCTGCAAAACGTTCAACGTCGATGCGCGATGCGAATTCGATAGTATCCAGGTTTACACCGAGAAAAACCAGCGAAGTATACCCAGCCAGCGTGTCTTCATTTACAAAGGAATAATTTGTGGTACTATCTATCTGTGAAAGCTGTGTGGCTCCTTCAGCCTGAACCTGGTTTAATAGCTGTAAATTTTCCGGCGAAGGTTGCATCACCACCAGCATCCGCTGTGGATGTTTGTCGCCGCACGATACAAGCACAACGCAAAAAATAAGCACTAAAGTTGCGGGTTCCAGCCTCAGGCCAGAAAATAAAAACCTCATTGTTTGTTATTTGTGATTTGGGGTTATTAACGGATGTCGGCACTGTTACTTACAAAAGCGAAACGTTTGCTGTCGGGCGACCATGAGGGCACATTGATAGTTGCCTGGCCGCCATAAACATAACCGATCACCTTAATTTTTGAAGGATCATCCACCGGCATCAAACGCAGATAAACGTGTTTATAGAATGGATGATCGTCTTTACTTACTTCCGATTTCAGAAAAGAAATAAACACTATCCACTTTCCATCGGGCGACACGTGCGGGAACCAGTCGTGGTATTCATCGTTCGTTATCGGCTGCTGATCCGAACCGTCGGCATTCATGCGGAAGAGCTGCATAGTTCCGTTGCGGTTCGAATTAAAATAAATGTACTTGCCGTCTGGCGAATATTCTGATCCGTCGTCGAGACCTTTTGCAGTTGTTAAACGTTTTTCTTTCCCGCCATTTACCGGCACTTCGTAAATATCGAATTCATCGTTCCGTTGGCCGGTAAACAATAATTTCCTGCCATCGGGCGACCAACCATGCAGGTACGAAGGTCCACGAGGTGTCACCTGTTTGGGAGTTCCTCCCGTTACGGGCACTGTGTAAATTATGGAACCACCTAAGCTTTGTACACCGCTGCTGAGGCCAAGTAACTTGCCATCAAACGAGATCACGTGGTCGTTATTATTATTCTTTACATCGCCTGTATTGAGCAACGACTCCTTTTTCGTGCCAAGGTCAAGGGTATACATCAATCCTTCCTTGTTGTAGATCAGTGATTTTCCATCAACAGTCCAGTTCGGCGCCTGCAATGATTTGGGAGAAGTAAATATCACGTCGCGCCTTCCGCTCGCTACTTCCATAATCTCTATCCGGCTTCCGAGATAATCGCGATAAGGTCTTAAACTATCCCAGGCCGGAACTGTGATACGAACATTGGAGAAAACACCGGTTTCAATAACATCAGCATTATGAGAGCCAACGAAAACACCAACATACACATCATCACCAAGCGAAATGTCGCTTACCTGTTCGGTAACGAAAGGCTCCCCGAATTTTGCAACACGCATGGTGTACGTGTTTCCTTTCCGTTCGAGTTCGATGATGTTGGCATGCGTCAGTTTAGACTTCACTTCTTCTGTTTGCGCGCCATCGCTGCGGCGAAACTGAAGTGAAGTAAGACCATCGCCATGCACAACAGCGTTTACGTGCGGCGATTTACCACCCAGGTCTTTGCGCACCATCCAACCCACTTTTCTATGTGGGTCTACACCGGCTGCTCCTACAAACTCTGCCCGCGAATGCACAATAAAATCACCTTTCATCTTTTTCCACACGAAATGAAATTCGTCGTGGTCGGCCCAGATATTGTACCCGGCGCCGGAGACAACATATTGTTGCGTTGCGGGATCAAAAAATGCAGAACCAGGTTTCACATTTTCTCCTACGTCACTGTGACCATCAAACTCACCAACCTTACCGGTTTGGGCTATTGATGATTGACAGTGGAAAAGAAGAAACAGAATAACAAGCAAGCGAAGCGATTGCAGATAGGCAGTCATGTTGAATTTTTATGGAGGGGCTGAAAACCAAGGCAACAAATTTAACAGTCTGCTTTCAAAGGGCAAAGGGGGATTTTGCAATACAATTGGTTTATTTTCATGCCACGTGTTGTGAGATGTGATATGGAGAAGGGAGAAGGCAAGGGGCTGGGG
>JAFAGE010000129.1 GCA_023423015.1 Bacteroidota bacterium | reverse complement strand
GCCCTGCATGCATGGCGCAGTTTACAAGCATATGCCTGTTGTGCCATTCGTAGATGAATGGATTGCCCACAACCGGAGAATACAATTTCTGGTAGTTCTGGTATGTGGCAACAGCTTCAATGTTGATGGCAGCGCCTTTATTGAACTGTCCGTTGCGGAGGTAAATGTGCGAAGGCATGTGCACCATGTGAGCAAGGCCCGGTGTTAGCGAACCAAGGATGTCGGCGCTGGGTAACGCCTTGTCGAAGTATGGAGATGGTTCCATTACATGAATGTAATAGTGATTAAGGCCGGGATGTTTTGTTTCCAGTGCAAGACCTTTCTCCAGTGCTGCGCGAATTGCTGGCGTCCAGGGTTTGGGAGTACCTGCAACTTCCCACAGGTCCCAGGGATGCTGCAGCATCATGGCATCTGCAAACAAAGCCTGGGCTTCTGCAGATTTTGGATGTTCGTCGGCCACCAGTTTCATTGCATCGACATATCTCTGGTTCAGAACTTCACGGGTCAGCGATGTATCATCACTGTATCTTCTTTCCATTGCTTTGATAAGCATCTTCTCTAATGGCGTTGCATTCTTCATTAACGACACTGCCTTTTTTGCAGCGTTCAATGCATCGGGCGATGCGGCATATTCCACGTCGTTAATATTTGGTCCGTGGGCCAATGCCTGTCCCCACCATACCATTGGATTTTCGGCGTCGAATTTCGTCGCTTTCTTGAAGGAGGCCAGTGATTCAATGATATGAAACCCATAATAAGCATTGATGCCCTGGTTGAAGTAGAGCTGCGCGCTATCACTTGTAGTGTTAATCTTCCATACGTATATCCCGGAACCTGGTAACAGGAAAATTTCATTTTGTTCGGCGATCGCCGCCAATTTGTTCCTGTCGGGCGTGCAGTCAACCGCGTTCAATATTTTGGTGGCCTGTATATCTTGCTCCACCGACTGTTTTTTTGAAAGAACATTAGGAGAAACCAGGAGTGCAGCTATGAAATATAGCTGAAGAGCTAACCTTAGCATGATTGAGGGATTATCACCCAAGGTAGCAAATATTTAAAAAAACATCATAAGAGACCTGTCACGGGAATTGTCCTTTTCGAATTACTGCTCTCAAAAGCCAGTTGTATAAGGCGAATGGTATTGTAACCATGCTCAGGTTTTTCCTGCAATGGCCTACCGTTCACAATGGTCTCATACAGGTTAGTGTAATATGCGCCATAATTGCCGGCTTCGGTGGGCACCTTTTTACGAACCACCTGGCCGTTGACTTCCGTATGCAGGATGCCATCGTCTGATTCAGGTTCTTTGCCCCAATCGTCTCCGAGTGGCAGGTCGCCAACTTTCAATCTCGCCTCTTGCGGGTCCTCGCCCGACTTCAGAAATGAACCTTTGGTTCCCTGGATCATATACCGGGGACCTTGTTCACGCACGAGCATGCCTGCATGAAGAATCACTTTGAGAAATCCGTAATCCAGCCAGATGTTGAAAAAATCGTCTACCTGCGCATGAGGCCGTTGTCTGCGTACGTCGGCAGTTATGGACAACGGATGACCAAAAAGATGCATGGCCTGGTCGAGCAGATGTGGGCCGAGGTCATACAATACCCCGCTTCCGGGTTTATTTACTTCGCGCCATGCTCCTGGAATAGGTTCAGGCCGGTAGCGGTCGTAGGTAGCATTAAATTCATGAACATCGCCAAGTACCTTTTGTGCCAGCAACTCCTTCATGGTAATAAAATCACTGGCGTAACGGCGGTTCTGATATACTGAAAGCACTTTTCCTGTGGATGCAGAAATTTTCATCAACTCCTCGGCTTCTTCAAGGGTATTGGTGAAAGGTTTGTCTACCACCACATGTTTGCCCGCGCGCATTGCTTTGGCCGCAAAATCGAAATGCGTGTCGTTCGAAGTAGTAATGACCACAAGGTCCAGACCAGGTAGTGAAACAAGTTCTTCTATCGAGCGGGCAATAGTCAGCCCGGGAAAAGCCTGCTTTGCTTCATCGGTGCTGCGTTGGAGAATGGCTGCAAGTTCAAACTGCTCCAGCGTGCGCAAAAAAGGGATATGGAAAAACTTTGCAGCTTTTCCATATCCTGCCACGCCTACTCTTAATTGGGTGGGCATGTTTTATTTTTTCACTTCTTTAACCCTGATATTTTTCCATCTTACCTTGATTCCACCGCCATCGTGAATCTGCAAGGCGATGAAACCTTTTCCCTGGCCGATCTTGTCATCTTTAAGATGAACCATCTGTTTGCCGTTGAGCCACGATGTAACTTCGTCGCCCACAACCCTGATACGCATTTTGTTCCAGTCAGTCGCCTTTAAAGCTTTTTCATCTTCAGCTGATGGTTTGATAAGCCAGCCGCGGCCATAAGATTCATAAATTCCGCCCGTACTGTTTCCGGGAGGTGCAACCTCTACCTGCCATCCGCTTATCTTCGTTCCGTCAATATCGGAACGTATGAAAATGCCACTGTTACCGTTTGCTTCCAGTTTGAATTCGGTTTCAAGGATAAAATCATCGTACGATTTTTCTGTCGACAAATAGCCATAGCCTTTATCCGGGCCGCTTTCACAAATCAATTCTCCGTTTTCCACATACCATTTCTCGGTGCCGTGAACCTTCCATCCGGTAAGGTCTTTGCCATTAAATATCTTCTTGAATCCTCCGCCACTCATTGTTAACGACAAGAGCAAAAAGGAAAAGGGAACCAGTAAAAATTTCATACTCCTTATTTTAGGCTGTGAATTTAACTCATGTGGGCAAATTATCGCTAAACACTATCTTCATAACATGAAAAACTTTCTGCTGCCACTTCTGTTACTTCAACTAGCCTCCGCATCGTTTGCCCAGCCTTTACGTATTGCTGTTGCAGGTACAACTCATGGACATTCAGGTTGGATTCTCGGAAAAAAAGATTCGCAACACGTAGTTGTTGTGGGCATTTACGAACCCAACAAACAGCTTGTGCGAAAGCAGATCAGGCAATTCAACCTAAACCCCTCATTGTTTTACGAAGATTTACCAGGCATGCTCGACAGGGTGAAACCAGAAGCCGTTGCAGCTTTTGGTTCTATTTATGATCACCTGGCCGTGGTAGAAGCCTGCGCTCCCCGTGGAATTCATGTGATGGTTGAAAAACCACTTGCGGTAAGTGTACAGCACGCACGGCGTATGGAGGAGCTCGCAAGAAAACATAATATTCACCTGCTCACCAACTATGAAACTTCCTGGTATCCCACTACTTCAAAAACCCTGCAACTTAGCCGCGACAGTAATTATGTGGGACGTATCACCAAAGCCGTGTTCCATCACGGTCACGAAGGACCAAAAGAAATCGGAGTTGGCGATGAATTTTTTGAATGGCTCACCGATCCGAAACTGAATGGCGGTGGCGCTGTCATCGATTTTGGATGTTATGGAGCAAACATCATGACGGCATTGATGGATTCAACAAGGCCGTTGTCGGTTTCTGCTGTGCTCGGAAGATATAAACCTAATATTTATCCCAAAGTAGACGACGAAGCGACGATCATCGTAGAAT
>JAFAGE010000105.1 GCA_023423015.1 Bacteroidota bacterium | reverse complement strand
TTCCGAACTGCTGTTCTTGCAACATTATTCAACTTGAATACCCGTTTATTGCCCAGGAAAATAAAATATTCTGCTTCAACAAGTACCCGGTATTTGATTAATGCAAATTCAGAAAAGTATTCGTCGAGATGATGAACCTGTTTTCTGTAACGTCCGTCAATGGGAGATATCGCTGTAAGTGAATTCAATTCCATGTATGTACAATAGTTTTGGCAGCCGGGCTTTACCTTTGCGCCGTAAAATTAATCTAATTGAAGAAGATAAAGGTTGGAATAGTTAATTATCTCAATACCGCACCCCTTGTATACGGCTTGCAGAACAGTAGTCTGATTCATTCGATAGATCTGACTTCCGATTATCCTGCAAACCTTGCCCGCGACCTCGTGAGCAACAACATTGATCTGGGCCTTGTACCTGTTGCTGTGATTCCCCAGCTTCAGCAGTGGTGGCTGGTTGGAAGCCATTGTATCGGTGCCGAAGGCAGTGTTGCATCAGTATGCCTGTTCAGTGAAGTGCCACTGGCATCGATTCGAACGATTCTGCTCGACTATCAAAGCCGAACTTCAGTTGAGTTGATAAAGATTCTTGTTCGCGACTTCTGGAAATTATCCAATGTAAAATTCGAAAATGCGCAGGATGGATTCGAGAGCCGCATCAAAGGCGAAACGGCAGCGGTTGTAATCGGCGACCGAGCTCTGCAGAGGCGCAGATTTTCTCCATACAGCTTTGATCTTGCAGAAGCCTGGATGTCGTTTACGGGTTTGCCATTTGTTTTCGCTGCATGGGTAAGCAACAAACCACTCGACGAAGAATTTGTCACCGCATTTGATGAGGCAAATGCATCAGGCGTCAAAAATATTGACAAGGTTATAGCTACCCTGGACCAAAATTCCGGGACCAATCTGCAGGAATATTTCACGAAGTACATCAGCTACCAGCTCGACGAGAAAAAGCGGTTGGGATTGCAAAAATTTCTGCATTACCTCGATCCAAAAATCACCTTATCAATGTAACAAGGCCCGTGCGTTTTACGGGTCCACAAAAAGTTTCTGCCAGGATCACGAAATGATAGGATCCGCTCTGTTGTGGTACTCCGCGGAACGTTCCATCCCAGCATATTCGGCTTCCTGAAGATTCGTATACCATCTGTCCCCAGCGATTGAAAATACGAAACAGCTGAATTTTCACGCCACCCCATCGCTGCAATCCGAAACAATCATTCTTTCCATCGTTGTTTGGCGTAAATGCATTCGGCATAGCGAATATTGCAGCACCTGTTTTTTCTGCTGTAACAGTTACGGTGGCTGTTGAAGAACAACCATCGCTGTTTGTTCCCTTAACCGTATACACCGTCGTTACATCCGCAGTCGCAACCGGATTGCGTACTGCGGCATTGTCTACTGCCGTAACCGGCGACCAGTTGTAACTTTCTGCACCTGTGGCACTCAGTTGCGAAGTAGGCGTGGTGCAATTAATGTCATTCGAGGAAGTCGCCCGCACTTCGGGGAGTGGTTTAACCTGCACAGGTACTGTAATCATTGAATCTTTTTCGCAAACATTGTCGCTGATCAGTACATTATAGCTGGTAGTAGATCGGGGTGCAACGAAAATTGTCTCACTCGCTGAAGTAGTTCCCGGCAAATCCCATTGATATTGGTCGCCCCCCGCAGCAGTGAGTTTTGCGGTATCGCCTGCACAAATTGTGTTTGTTCCTGTTACCTGGAAACGCGATAGCGCACGCACATTTACATCAACCGAATCTGTTGTTATACATTGATTGCTTGCGGTGACAGAAACATAATACCGGATGGATTCGCGTGGAGATGCAAGCGGATTTGCTATATTTGCATCGCTCAACGAAACACCGGGCGACCATGCGTAATCAGAGCCCCCCGAAGCAACCAGTTGAATGGTAGATCCTTCGCAAATGGTAGTGTCGTTGCTCGTTGTCACCGTTGGTGAAGGCAATACTGAAATCAGGATACTGTCGGTTTTCACACTATTGTCGGCCAGTGTTGCTTCTACATATAAACGGGTTGTTTGCTTAACCGTTGCAGTAGGGTTGGGTGACGACGGATCGTCAATGAATGCAGTTGGGGTCCATTTGTACGAACTTGCCGGGTATGTCGAAATAGTTAGCTTCTGATTTGTACAAACCGTCGTGTCTTGTGTAATAATCACGTCGTCTTTGCAAGCTTTCACATAAACCTCTTTGCAGGTTGATGATTCATTAGCCTGTCCTTTGTTCATGGTAAGCGTCACGATGTAATTTCCCGGTGAGGAATACGAAACCGGTGGTGGTTGTGGCCCTACCCCGGTGGCTGGTGAGGCATTTGTACAGTCGGTCAGATGGATACGGGATATCGTGTTGTTTTCCTTGTTCACTACAAAGCCGATATATTCATTATCAACCTGGGTAAATTTTGAAAATGAGTATGGAAACAGGAACTTATTCGGATTATTCAGGATTGTGCTGTGCGGTTGGGATGTGATGTTGTTGCCAAAATCAAGATGTAATAAATCGTTGTAAAATGGATGAGCATTTAACACCAATCCATACGTGCTGTTGCAGAAATCAAATAGGGCGAGATCCCTTGGGTGTTGCAACGTATTTCCAACGTTGCCGATATTGACTCCCTCCGGCTGATTTGCCAGGCCATTCGGAAAAGTTAACCGCGATAGAGAATATTTTCCGCCTGCTCTCGCTGCTACGCCACCATTGGTGACAAAGAGCGTCCTGGTCCCTGCTTCATTGCTTACATAAAGGCCGAGCGGATAAGTAAGACTTCCAATATTTGACAGGTTGGTTCCGACCGGACTATTGTTTAAACCCGATGGAAAACTAAACCGGCTGATGGTATTAGTACCTGCATTGACGGTGAAGCCGTACCAGGTGCCATTTTCTTCAAGCATCACCAGATCCTGCGGGTCGTACATATTGCACGGATCTCCGAGGTTGGTTGGAATGGGATTAAGATTTAAAATGTTGTTGCCGAAACTTATCCTGATTAATCGGGGATTGGTTCCGCCCGCAGGATACCCTGCCACGATTATTGCATACCAGTTTCCATTATCCTGGATCAACTGGATGCCCGAGGCGCCTCCATTGCCTGGAATTGTGTTGCTGAAATTTCCGAGGGTTCGCACGGTGGGGTTATTTAACAGGTTGTCGCCAAAATCGAGGCGCAATAGTTCACCGGTTTTATAATTGGTGACAAAGCCATAATAATTGAAATTTACCTGAACATAATCCATGTAAACGGGTTCATTGAACAGGCTGTTTGAAATAACATCAATCTGCGGATGCATGGCATCGGGAGAGCAGAAGTTCCAATCGTACGACGATGCTCCGGGTGTGAGGGCCGACACGTTTAGTGTTTCCTCCAGGCATATGGTATCCGGCGCAGTGAAGTTTGCGGAAGACTGGGAATACGTTGTCGCGGAACCCGTCAGCACCACGAGGAACATGACGTATGGTTTCAAATGCCGGAGCACCGCTTATCTTTTAGGTGAAGTTATTATTTAAGCTAGCTTTGCGCAACTTTAAAGAGGTATGAAAGTAGTCATTTTTGCAGGCGGATTAGGCACAAGAATTTCCGAAGAAACAGGCACAAGACCCAAGCCGATGGTTGATATTGGCGGAAAGCCCATCCTGTGGCATATCATGAAGATATACAGCCAGTATGGCTTCAATGATTTTGTAATCTGTCTTGGTTACAAAGGATACATAATCAAGGAGTATTTCATGCATTATTACCTGCACAATTCCGATATTACCATCGAAGTAGGAAATAATGAAATCGAAGTACATAGTTCGAATACCGAATCTTTTAAAGTAACGCTTGTCGACACCGGGTTGGACACAAAAACAGCAGGACGCTTAAAACAGGTTCTGAAATATGTGGGAGAGGAAGATTTTATGTTGACTTATGGTGACGGCGTTGCGGACATTAATGTTACCGAGCTTCTTAAATTTCATAAGCAACATGGCAAAATCGCTACTGTTACGGCCATACAGCCGGAAGCTCGCTTCGGAGGCATGGTACTCGATGATAGCGGGAAAGTGGTTCACTTTAAGGAAAAACCAACCGGTGACGGCCGCTGGATCAACGGTGGATTTTTTGTGTTGTCACCCGATGTCAAAAAATACCTTGAAGGAGATATGGAAGATGTGATGTGGGAAGATTCACCTCTCGAACAGCTTACGCGCGACGGACAACTCGCCGCCTACCGTCATCGCGGGTTCTGGAAATGTATGGACGCTATGCGGGATAAAATAGAACTCGAAGCACTGTGGGAAAACAATCAGGCCAAATGGAAAACGTGGTAACGGCACATAACCTCGATACTTTTTATCGTGGTAAGAATATATTCGTTACCGGTCACACAGGTTTTAAAGGATCCTGGTTAACCCTTGTGCTGGAAAGCCTTGGTGCTAACGTTAAGGGTTATGCGCTTGCGCCTGAACAGAAGGGCGGCTTGTTCGACTACCTTAAACCGGTGATGAAAGGTAATAGTGTGATCAGCGACATCCGCGACCGCGTGAGTTTGCAAAACGAGCTCGAGAATTTTGTTCCTGATCTTGTTTTTCATCTTGCGGCCCAACCGCTGGTTCGGCGTTCGTACTCCATTCCGTCAGAAACATTTGATATCAACGTAACAGGCACGGCAAATCTCCTGGAAGCCGTAAGCCGTCTGAATAACCGCTGCTCCATTATTGTTATTACAACCGATAAGGTTTATCGGAATAAGGAACAGGATGTATTGTACAAAGAAAGCGACGAGCTCGGCGGATATGATCCTTACAGCGCAAGTAAAGCCTGCTGCGAACTGGTGTGTGATTCATTCCGCAATTCTTTCTTTAATCCTGCTTCATACAGTCAGCACCAGAAGTCGCTGGCTACAGCGCGCGCGGGTAACGTTATTGGTGGCGGAGATTGGAGCCGCGACCGCTTGATTCCGGATATCGTTAATGCGATTTTCACTAAGAAAGAGCTTAACATCAGGTATCCCCATTCAGTAAGGCCGTGGCAGCACGTATTGGAAGCAATTGCCGGTTACCTGGTACTGGGAAAAAAACTTCACGACGACCCGGTGAAATTTTCAAAAGCCTATAATTTCGGGCCACTACCCGGCGACCATCTTACAGTGAAGGATGTGGTAGAATACGCAATAAGTCATCTTGGCAGCGGAATCTGGAACGATATCTCGGAAAGTGAACAGCCACACGAATCCGGATTGCTGAAACTTGATGTAACCGCGGCGAGAGTGGAACTGAACTGGGATCCGAAACTTGATGCCCGCACGGCCATCAAATGGACACTGGATTGGTACATGCAAAAGGAAGATGGAAGGCTTGATTACGCCCGTAAACAGGTAGAACAATATTTTTCATTATGAAGTTCGGGAGCACACCCCTTGAAGGCAGTTATGTGATAGAACTTAAACCGTTTGTGGATGAAAGGGGATGGTTTGCACGCACATATTCCAAAGCGGAATTTGCCGCGATCGGGTTTGATGGGGAATGGGTGCAGTTAAATCATTCGTTTACAGAAAAAGCGGGCACAATACGCGGATTGCACTTCCAGGTGCCTCCTTTCCGTGAAGTGAAGCTGGTAAGATGTATCAGGGGAAAGGTTTGGGATGTGATTGTTGATATTCGCGAAGGTTCACCCACATTTCTGCAATGGTTTGGCACGGAATTATCAGAACACGACATGAAATTGTTGTACATACCAGAAGGGTTTGCACATGGGTTTCAGACATTGACCGATGGCTGTGAAATGATATACCATCATTCAAAAGCGTACACGCCTGGTTTTGAAGGCGGGTTGCGCTACAATGATCCGATGGTGAATATCAGTTGGAAGCAGGAGGTGACGGTAATATCGGAGCGCGACAAACAACATCCCCTGCTTACCGCAGGCTTTAAAGGAATTTAATCAAATGAATTGCAGATTCTGTAACACCACGTTAGAACAGGTATTTATTGATCTTATCAATTCTCCCGCTTCTAATTCTTTTCTGAAAGAAGAAGAATTGAACGAACCCGAAGTGTATTACCCTCTTAAGGTGTTTGTATGTCATAGTTGTTTTCTCGTGCAGGTAGATGAGTACAAGAAATCTGATAATATCTTCAACAGCGAGTATGTTTATTTTTCTTCGTATTCCTCAAGCTGGCTGAAACACGCGAGTGATTATTGTGAAATGATGACGTCCCGCTTCGGACTCAACAGCTCCGGCAGGGTGATAGAAGTTGCGTCGAATGATGGGTACCTGCTCCAGTATTTCCTCGCCAAGGGAATTCCGGTGCTTGGTATAGAACCAACATCAAATACGGCGCAGGTGGCGCGGGAAAAAGGTATTGAAACCCTCGTTGAATTTTTTGGTACCAGTCTCGGGAAAAAACTGGCAAATCAGCAGGTAAAGGCAGATGTGCTGCTCGGCAATAATGTGCTTGCTCATGTGCCCGACATCCTTGATTTTGTGGGCGGCATGAAACACGTGCTGAAAGAAGACGGCGTAATAACCATGGAATTTCCTCACCTGATGCAACTGGTGGAAAACAATCAGTTCGATACCATATACCACGAACACTTTTCCTACCTGTCTTTCTCAACAGTGAATAAGATTTTTGAATCGCAGGGTTTCGAAATGTTTGATGTAGAGCAGCTGCCTACTCATGGTGGATCACTTCGCATCTTTGCAAAACACAAAGGAAATAATAAACATCAGCTAACGCCTAATGTAGAATCGCTGCTGAAACAGGAGAGGGAAAAAGGAATGCTGTCGCAGGAATACTACCGCTCATTTCGCGAAAGAGCGCTGGCAATAAAGATCGCATGCCTCGATTTTCTTACGAAACAAGCGCGGAATCAAAAAAAAGTTGCCGCTTACGGCGCTGCGGCGAAAGGAAACACTTTATTGAATTATTGCGGTATTAAGAACGACCTGATTTCATACGTGGTAGATGCCAACCCGAATAAACAGAATAAGTATCTCCCCGGAAGTCACATCCCTGTTGTAAATGAAGAACATCTAAAAAAAGATAAACCTGATTTCGTGATCATTTTTCCGTGGAACATCAAGGAGGAGATAACGAAACAATTGTCGTACATCAAAGATTGGGGTGGGCAGTTTGTGATATTCATACCAGAACTCCAACTTATCTGATATGGAGAAGGTGTTGGTGACAGGTGCAACAGGTTTTATCGGCAGCTACGTGATACCGGAGTTGTTGAAAAGGGGCGTTCATGTTGTAGCCACATCACGGGATGCTGAAAAAGCAAAGAAGTCGGAATGGATAAGAAACGTGAATTACGTGCCGTTCGATCTTTCAAGAGATGTTGCAGAGAAGAATCTGTTTGAAGTATTTGACAGACCCGATCGTTTGATACACCTCGCCTGGCCGGGCCTCCCTGATTACAAATCGCTGTTTCACTTCGAAAAATACCTTCCGGAGCAATATGCCTTTTTGAAAGGATTAATTGATTCAGGTTGTAAGAATATTGCTGTGACCGGTACATGCTTTGAGTATGGAATGAAAACAGGTATGCTGTCGGAACGGGATCATGCCGACCCAGCAAATCCCTATGGGCTGGCCAAGTTTACCTTACTTCGGTTTTTGCAGGAATTGCAGAAACAACAGCCATTTCGATTAAAGTGGGTTCGCCTGTTTTACATGTATGGCAAGGGCCAGAATCCAAAATCGATCTTCTCTCAACTTGATAAGGCAATATCTGCAGGCGAACAGGAATTCAACATGAGCGGAGGAGAGCAGGTTCGTGATTTTTTGCCGGTGGAAAAAGTAGCATCTAACATTGTCGGAATTGCTATGCAGGACAAGGTTGAAGACGTGGTCAATTGTTGCAGCGGAAATCCGGTGAAGTTGAAAGACCTTGTTCGTAGCTACCTTGATAACAGGAATGTTTCGATGAAGTTGAATCTTGGATATTATCCCTATCCTGATTATGAGCCCATGGAATTCTGGGGCGATTCAAAAAAATTACAAACGATAATCAATGAATAGTAATCCCGTTCAGCAATTTGTTGACGAAAGGAACGTCCGAATAAAAGCGAATGCTGAAAATGCAAAATTGACAAATGCAGCTGCGGCTTTCAATGAGGCTTCGAACAGTGCGCAGTATTCATACAATTTTTCATGGATGGGCAGACCAATCATTCAGTATCCGCAGGATATGATTGCCATGCAGGAAATTATCTGGAATGTTCAGCCAGACGTCGTTATAGAAACCGGGATTGCACATGGCGGCTCGCTCATATTCTATGCATCCATCCTGGAATTGATTGGGAAAGGTGAAGTGTTGGGAATCGATATCGACATACGAGAGCACAATCGCAGAGAGATTGAAGCGCATCCAATGTTTAAACGAATCAGTATGATTCAGGGATCGTCCGTTGACGAGCAGACTGCCGTACAGGTGCGTAAGCATGCTGAAGGGAAGAAAAAGGTGCTGGTATGCCTCGACTCAAACCACACGCACGAGCACGTGTTACGCGAAATGGAGCTTTATGGACCACTGGTTAGCCCGGGATCCTACCTGGTTGTTTTCGACACCATTGTGGAGCGATTGCCCAATGACTATTTGCCCGGGCGCCCATGGAAAGTGGGAGATAACCCAATGACGGCAGTGGATGAATTTTTGGAAAAAAACAGCCATTTCGAAATAGACAGTTCGATAGACAATAAACTTTTAATATCAGTAGCTCCCCGGGGTTATTTGAAGAGAATGAGATAGCATGAATTCAGGCAAACCCTTTTTTGCTTTTTGCATAAGTACCTACAAGCGGCCTGAGCTGTTGAAACAACAGGTAGAGCTATTGCGCCAACAAACGTTTAAACACTTCGAAATTGTAATTTCCGACAACGACCCTGAAAGCACATGTGGCGCGATGCTCGCCAGCCTGAACGATGAGCGAATCAGGTACTTCAATAATGGATCAAATCTCGGAATGATTCCCAGCTTCAATGCATCCATCGAAAGGGCCTCAGCGGAATTCGTAACGCTGGTTACAGACGACGATCCGGTGAGCAAAGATTTCCTTGAAACAATGTATTCACTCATACAAGAAAATCCGGGATTTGGTGTTTATGCCGGATTTGAAAGAAAGGCACTGCAACCAGGCGTAAGCGAAGTGATTAAAGCAGAGGATTTTATTTCCGAGATTCTCGACCCGCACGCCACACCCTGGATGTTGTGGTCGAGCTGCACAATCCGGAGAAAAATAGTTGCAGGAGAAAACCGTATACCCGACTACGGCAGCCCGCATCTCGCCGATCATGCTTTCCTGGCGATAGCGGGAAGTATAGAAGGGGCGGTGGTGATGAACAAAAGATTCAGCTCCCTTTCCTCGCACAATACCAATTATTCAAAGTTTAATTTCACCGCGTATTACTCCGGGTGCGTTGGCTTTTATAAAACGATGGATGAATTCATCAGTAAACATCCGGTATCAGCATCTGCCAGAAATATCGTACTTAAGCACCTCCACCAATGGGTAATCGTTTGCTTCTTCAACCTTAAGACATACTATACCAAAATGAAGAACTACGAGGTTCTTCGTGAGGTTGAATCAAGTGCTGCACAAATACTTGAATTGGATTTTATGAGGAGGGCCAGGATGAGATATAAAATAAAGAATCTGATTTTCGGCCTGAAAAAGCAATTGAACCTGCTGAGTTGATTGTAGTTACCGAAGTTTAGGTATATCTTGTCCGGAATCTAAACACCTTAACATGAAACAATTAACTCTTATCCTTGTTTGTGCAGCCTCTTTGTTCATATCCTGTAAGAAAGAATACCACATACATCCCGGTGGATTGAATCCCGAGAAGCTGCTCGTTAGTAATGTATGGCAGGTTCAAAAACTCACCAGCTCGCAAGGCAATACCCTGTGGCATTACGTTCGGGGTGGCCAGGATAATAACTTCAATTATGATGGGGATTACCTGGATTTTGAAGCCGATGGCACCGGAACATATTCTGCGGGCGCCTTGTATGACATTACCTGGGAGTTTACCAATGCCGACAAGTCGGAACTGACCTATGTCATCAGGAACTATGCAAACGGACAACCTGCAGATGGAATAGATCTTACGGTAAAGATGGAGAATGTGCACCTTGCCCCAGATTCGTTTAAATATGCAGAAATATATACGAACGAAAATGGCGTATCAGCAGTATCTTCGGTATATCGTACTCCTTATATTAATAAGACAAAATAAACCAATGCAATATTGACGGTGAAGTTCAGTATAATTTTGCCGGTCCGGAACGGCGGAGAATTTGTAAAGGAATGTGTTCAAAGTATCCAGGCGCAGAGTTATACTGACTTCAACTGCATTGTGCTCGATAATAAAAGTACAGATGGTACTCCTGAGTGGATCAATAGTCTCAATGACAACAGGATTACCATCATTCCCGCTCCTGCTTCGCTTAGCATAGAACAAAACTGGGCCAGAATATTACAGGTAGAAAAAAATGAATTCATGACCATGGTAGGTCATGATGATGTTTTTGCACCTGATTACCTGGACGAGATGGCGAAACTTATATCCAAACATCCTTCGGCAAGTCTTTACCAGGCTCATTTCCGTTACATCAACGAGTACGGAAATACTACACGGCTTTGTTATCCTATGGACGAGGTGCAGAAAGCGCACGAATTTCTGGCGTTCCAGATGAATGGAACCATTCACAGTACTGGTACGGGGTATGTTATGCGTTCAGCAGATTTTAATGCTGAAGGTGGCATGCCAACCAACTACACCAACCTGATTTTCTCGGATTTCAGTTTATGGACCCGTCTCGCCATGAAGTCGTATAAAGCCACCTCCCTGCGCGAGTGTTTTTCCTATCGCGAGCACATGAGTGTATCGCGTACCACTAACGGTGAACAATATGCGTCTGCATTTCATGAATATGTAAGGTTTATGCATATGCTGAAGGGGCAATCGGAAGAATTTGCGACAGTTATTGAACGCTATGGTTATTCCTTCCTGATGCAGATGTGCGAAAGCCTGGCACACCGTTTACTAAAAACTCCACCGGAAAGACGCAGCACCAGTGTGGCATCACTGATAGAACAGTTTAAAAGTTATGCGCAACTGCTTTTGCCACATGCGGTATTCGATCCGTTGTCAGTGCCGCGCATTCGGTATGCGCAATGGCTCGACCGTTCCGCCGTTACCCGAAACTCGTTCAGGTGGATTAAAAAATGGATGAATTGAGCTAAGGTGTTTGAAGTATAGCGTTTTGGTTTTACTTTTATCTGCTTTCAAAGTGAGAGCCCCACGCTTTATGCAAAACATTACCCGAACCTTATCCCTGGCCATTCTGGCTATTCTCTTTTTTGGTTGCGAAAAGAATATTCTCAATAAACCCCCGGTTGTTAACGCAGGCTCCGACGTGGAGATTCAGGCTCCCGCCAGTATGGTTGAATTGACCGCTACTGCCTCCGATGATGATGATACTGTAGTCGTTTATTCGTGGTCGAAGATTGCGGGTCCCGGCGCCGTTACCATTGAAAATCCCGGAGCTATTTCTACACGGATTACGGGGTTGCAGACAGGTGAATACCATTTCAGGTTTGCCGCAATTGATGGTTATGGAGGTGTAAGTGCCGACACTGTAATGGTAGTTGTGAAACCGGTTAAACCTGTAGAATATGTTTGGCAATCGTATCAGCCTCATCACAACAACGATGAAGTGCACCTGTTTGGAAGCAGTACAATCGACCAGACAGATCCCAACGCACCCGAATTGCTTGCCGGCTCGGGTACTTACCTCGGTGAACCCGTTAACATCAGGGCTATTCTGCAATTCGACCTGGCGAATATTCCAGCTAATGCAATAATCGATAGCGCGGTGCTCACCCTCTATTCCAACCACACTCCCCTTAACGGACAGTATGGAGCGGCTAATGAAGGAACAGACAATTCTCTCTATATAAGACGAGTGGCCGAAGCATGGAGTTATCAATTTATTACCTGGCTAAATCAGCCTTCCGTGAACACGGAGAACCAGGTTCTTGTGCCACACACCCCCGAACAGTTTGAAGACCTCCAGGTTGATGTAAAGGAACTTGTTCAGCCGATGGTAAACTCAAACAATTTTGGGTTCATGATCAGCCTTCAGAACGTGGCACCATTTACATTCCGGATTTTCTGCTCCAGTAAGTACACGGATGAAACCCG
The DNA here is from genome assembly GCA_023423015.1 of Bacteroidota bacterium. Taxonomy (GTDB): domain Bacteria; phylum Bacteroidota; class Bacteroidia; order Chitinophagales; family Chitinophagaceae; genus Flavitalea. The sequence goes on along the minus strand of JAFAGE010000105.1, from coordinate 4,234 downwards.
GCACCCACGGTTGGAGATAAAATATCACCTGGAGTAGCGATTCAAGGGACTTGTAATGAGCTCCCGGTGTGCTTTCAAAAAACTATCTTTCGCGAAATGTAATTTTGCATATTGATAGACGGCAGTTGACAGCGATGTGACCAGTGTCGGTTCGTTGATCAATTTTTCCAGGTGCCGGATAGCCTCTTCAACCACAAAATTTTCGTTTTCGAAATTTTCTATCAACAAGGAATTCGAGAGATGTTGCAGGTGCATTTTGTTTCCAGGTAGTGCTGTTACCACGGGAATACATGCGAATGACATTCCTTCTTTGATTACGACGGGAAAACCTTCAAAAGCAGAAGTCAGAATAATGACATGTGCTTCGCTGAACAAAGCTTCCATTTCTTTTTGATCGCCGATTTCGGAATAAACCCGGCTTTTTGCTTTCACGGCTTCGTCAAGCTCCGCGATCATAGAACCTGCAAAAATGAACTGTATGCGGGCATCTTTTATAAAATGTTTTACAATGCGGTTGAGCAGCCAGATTCTTTTTTGCGCAGCGCCCCGGCCAGCATATAGCACCTTTAATGGGGGAGTAGTTGGTTTGATTGCTTTTTCTGAAGGAACGCTTACGCCATATTCTATGAACCGAATCCTGTCTGTGTACTCCTGTGGTATTTTGTATTGTTTGTACTGTTCCACCAGGTTTTGGTGGGTGAATGAATCATAAACAATCCGGGTATCCATGTAGCGATAATTTGCCAGGCCAAAAAATTCCATTCCTTTTTTGCCATAGGTGAAGTTGTGCAGCATTTCGATTACTACATGTGAGCGCTTTATAAACGGAAGCATGTCGTAGAAGAAAGTACTGTTCGAGCTGAATATCACAGCGTCTTTATAAGAGTTCACAAGGAATGAAAAATAGTGTACTGAGAATACACGAAAGAGCAGGTAGTCGCACCACATATGCACGTCGCGGCTAATTGTATTCGGCACGGAATAAAATCTTTCCTTGAACTGCGTATCGAATGAACGTCTTGTAAAATAGACCCATTTCGGTAGATCTTTCACACTTTCCAGCACGTCCATATGAATCTTTTGTGCACCTCCTATCGAGTAGCGGTCGAAAAAGAAAAACATTCTTTTTTCATTTCTTCTCCGAATGGCAAGCGGAAAAAACATCAGCCACGCAAAAGGATAACTGATGCGCAGTATTATTCTGAACAGTCGTACTTTGGTCAGGTTATGTAATATCATTGTTCAGATTGCTTACCACCCGCCCAATGATATTTGGCCAGGCATAATAAGTAAAGAATTCAGGCGGCGTTTCCTGCTGTTGCAACGAAAGGTGCACAACTTCTTTTGCAAATCCCATCCAATTGCCCTCTTCTACCACATGTAGCTTGTTACCACAAACTTCTTTTTTCAAACCTAAGGCGCCAAGCGGCGTAGACACTACACTACAATTCATGGCAAGTGCTTCAATGGCTTTTGTTTTTACTCCGCCACCAGTCAGTATCGGATTTAAAAAAACATCTGCTGCTTTGAAATATGTGTCTATGTTGTCTACGAAGCCCGCATAAATGACATTTGAATTGCTGTAATCTTTCAAATCATTGAAGAATGAGGGCAATCCTTTTCCACATACCAGAATTTTATATCGATAAGCCGGTGTCTGCATCAGAACAGGATTGATGGAATCAAGAATCACCTGCAGAGCTTCATAGTTCGTTGAATGATACAATGCCCCGTTGAAAAGCAATATTCGCGTATCATCAGGAATATGGTGTCGCTGCATGATTTCGTTTTTGCATGCTGCAAGATCGCCGGGAATAGCGTTTTGCTCCACTCCATAAGTTACGGTGAGTGATTTTTCCCGCGACATTCCCAGGTGAGTTATGGCATGTTCACGGTCATCGTCGGAAATAAAAAACACCTTGTCGGCCGAACGGTATACCCAGGCTTCGTATGCCCTTAATGCCTTCCACCAGCTTCTGCCGATAGACTTCGACCGTTGGTATTCCATATTGTGCGAATGCACTACCCAGGTGATGCGCGTTGTTTTTTTGATCATCCACGCAAGCCATCCGAAGTACGGGTGTTCAATCAGCAGGTGAGAGGGTTTATACTTGTTAATATATTTTCTCACCGTGCGATAAAGAAGAAGGTTGCCATAGCGCGATCTCGAATTTGATATAACATTGTGTAATGGGTAAGGGGCCAGTGCAGGGTTATTCCTGCGTATAGTTATGGCAACAAGATCGGCTTGTTCACTGAGATACTTATTGAAAACGGCAATACCTTTCTCTCCGCCCAACTGGGCAGGATAAACCTGGTAGGGGATGATGGAAAGTATCTTTGGCCGGCTCCTCATTCTCCCGATTTCTTTTGCGCAAAAACGAAAATGGATGTTGACAGCATTGGCACACGGGTAGTGTTATTCCTGAACACATTCTTTATCAGCCACCTTTTTAGCGCTCCGGATGGTAGTACATCCATGGGTGCCGTAACATAACAATGATCTATAACCGTAAAACCATGTTTTTCGAGTAGCGCCACGATTCTTTGAGTGGTATAAATCCGGGCATTTGCGAAACGCTCATGTATAGGCCGGGGCAACCACGAGAAGAAAGGAACCCTGTTCCACGGTAGCAGAGGTAGCCGCGCACCATGGGTTTCGAATATCCACCACTTGTTGGGAACCGAAATAGCGATCATGCCGCCGGGTTTGAGGATTTCATAATATCGGGCAATACTATCTTCAGATTTCAGGTGTTCGATTACTTCGAAACTGATCAGGCGGTCGAATTTGCCTTCCGGTAGATTGTTTTCGAGATCGAGTAATTGAAAATGTGAATTTGTTGCGCCAAAGGTATTTTTTGTTTTATCGAAAGCGTTGGAATAGTCTACGATATCTATCCCGAGCGCAGTTCTGAACCTGTTAGCCAGCCGGTTGATAGTGCTTCCGGAACCGCAGCCTACTTCTATACAATCGAGCTGATGATTGAAGAATTCAGGATATTTCTCCAGGATTTCGATTCGGCGTGTAACGATCCTGTCGGTATCGTCTGCCGGTTTTCCCAGGTAGTGTTCTTCCGAAAATAAACTCTTATCAACCCGGTCGGTGTTCATGCGAAATGGTTTTTACGGGTTCTGCCACAACGTAGATAAAAGGAGCGACTCGCACCGCTGATCCGCTGTTCCGGGCAATGATGGCATTAAACATCCTGCCTGCCTTGTTCATGTACCATTTTGAGTAATGCGTATCCCAGAATCCCGGCGCAAAAGTTACCCGGTAATGGCTTGTGTTGATGAGTTGCCTGTATTGTTTTTTGCTCAGTAAATGTTCTGCCCACACGCCGTTATCAGGATCGCAGGTGTTGCTTCCGAAAATGGAAGGGTCCGGGAGCGAGCCATCGTCCCGAAATTGATTGATTGCTTCGGTAAGTTCACTTACTGCTTTTCCACGTGTGGCTGTTGCAAGCTTTTGTGCGTTGCTTTGGTTTATTGCAGGGAATTCGCGCAGTATGATTGCCAGCCGTTTCCCTTTGAACACTTTTTCCCAGCGACGATGCCACAAACGATGCTTGATCACCGATGCCGGATTGCTGATGTTCGCTGTTGTGGAAGAATAAATTATGGCGTCAGGTTGCATGGAATAAAGCTGACCATAAAATTCCTCGAGCTTATAAATATGCTCAATTACATTCCTGGAAGTAATAATATCGCACGACACTCCCTTTTCACGCAGAATCTGCAGGCATTCCCCAATGTCGCCTACGATGTAGTCGTCGATGGCGATATTTGCGGCTTCTGCCATCAGCCTCGCACTTTTTTGCCAGTCGGCAAGATGATCGTTGTAGATAATGTGCCTGCAGCCGATCATTTTTGCAAGTAAAAACAATGTGCCAACACCGGCACCATAATCCATCAATACAATATCAGAAATCTTTTTCCCTTTAAGGCTGATAGCGCGATATAACAAATGTGCGCTTGTTTCAATAGAAAAGAAAAGCCGGTGTGTATGGCTGGATTTGAGATACTGCAGGCAATGGTCGGGCATACCAAGCGAGTCGAAATCGATCGACCTTATGCGGTGATAAAGTTCCTCTGCCCGTTCGGCAATGAATTTTGCTGTGCTGTCGTTTTGCGGCAGAAATCTGTCCATCAGCAATCATCTTTTTGGAGAATCGGGTTGATTCCCGCTGCTGGTTCTATAATTTCTAAACAGAACAAATGCGCCATACAACAG
>JAFAGE010000102.1 GCA_023423015.1 Bacteroidota bacterium | reverse complement strand
ATGGAGCTGCTGCGCCTTTGTTGCTTTTTGGTAAACACGTGAATTCCGGTGTGCTCGGGAAAAGCCCTGAAATACCTGCCGACATTCATGTTAATATGAATATTTCTTACCAGTACGATTTCAGGAGTATTTATGCATCCGTGCTTGAAAGATGGTTCTGTGTAAAACAGCCGTTGTTGAATTCGATATTGCTTGAGAATTATCAGTCTTTACCATTGATAAGCGGTTCGGTTTGTGGTCTCGCAGATACGATTGAAGAGACTAATAAAGAATCGTCGGCACTTACATTGAAGGTTTATCCCAATCCATACACTACGCAAACAAAAATCCAGTTCTCAACAACCGGCGGGTTCACTATGGTTCAGCAACTGAATATGATGGGACAGGTGGTGAAGGTGCTGGTAAGGCAGGATTATGCTCCGGGAACATATTCTGTTGAAGTTTATGATGAGAAATTACCCGCAGGGCAATACTTTATTCGCCTTCAGAACAAGTCGCTGCAAAAGGTTATCGGAATTATCAAAGCGCGGTAGAAACTACGGTGCCGGTGTATGAGAATGCAGCAACTCAAAATCTGCGATGATGATCTTTTTGTTGTCGGTCCGCACCGCGCCTTCATTTATCAACTCAGTCAGCATGCGGAACAGGGTTTCGTAACTGGTTCCAACATATGAGGCCAGGTCCTGTCGGCTGATATCAATGCCTATTTCTCCGCTGTCGGGCACACCAAATTTGCGATGAAGTAAAATTAATGCATAAGCGATTCTGCCTTTCACCGGCATATGTGCGAGGTTCCTCATTTTGCGTTCCGACTCTTTCAGCTCGGAAGCATAGAACATCATCAGTTGAAAAAGAAAATCAGGATTTACCTTAAGCGTTGAAAGAAAAAAATCGACGGAAACAAAACACACTGTGGAATTGTCGATAGCAGTTGCCGAAACCGGGAAAATGTTGTCGCTACCTAAGCCGCGATGACCAACGATGTCGCCATCCCGGGCAAAGCGAACAATCAACTCTTTATCGTCATCCCAATGTTTATGGACTTTAAAAAGACCAGAGTACACAAAATAGATTCCGGTAACCGGGTCGTTTTCGGCAAACAACTTTTCTCCCCTGGCTACCTTGAAGTTGGTGCGATGTGCCTGTATTGCCGGCAGCCAATCGTGCAGGCAAAGTTTACACATCATGCATTTATTTAAATTGCAGCCGTTCTTCAGGCTCTTCATTTCACAAACTACAAATTAATGTTTGACCTGAAGGCCTTACGTACCTGATGCATAGCAGATGGAGCAGATATAGCTTTAACCACTTCTCCGACAACGATAACTGCAGGGTTGGCAATTTCAAAACAGGCAGCTTTGAATGTTATGTCTTTAACGGTACCGGTTACGCAACGTTCGTTAATTGTTGTGGCATTTGAAATGATAGCAACGGGCGTATCAGTTTTACCTGCCTGCGAGAATACATCCATGATTTCTTCCAGCTTACTCATAGCCATCAGTATTATGACAGTCGCGCTCGACTGAGCAGCGAGGAAAATGTCTTTTGAAATAGCGCCGGTTTTCGTAGTGCCGGTGGTAACCCAGAAGCTTTCATTGATTCCGCGGCAAGTGAGAGGAATCATTTGCGACGACGGGGCTGCAATGGCACTCGAAATACCGGGTATCACCTCGACTTCCATACCCGCGTCGCGGGCTGCTTCTATTTCTTCGTGGGCACGTCCGAATACGAATGGATCACCCCCCTTCAGCCGGACGATACGTTTGTACCGCGAACCATAATCTACAATAAGATGATTGATCTCCTGCTGGGAAAGTGAATGACATCCCATCCGTTTACCGGCAAATACGGTAATGCAATCCCGGCGCGCATAAGCCAGCAAATCGTTGCTCGCAAGCGCATCGTACAGGATTACATCTGCTGATTTCAGAGCATTGATTGCCTTAAGTGTTATTAACTCCGGGTCCCCGGGCCCGGCTCCCACGAGGGACAAAACAGAACTTGTACTAAACATTATAAATAATATTATATGATATAAATCACGAAAAACATGGCACGAATCTAATAATTTCTGTTATCTTCATGACATAAATAAAATAGTAATATAAATATGTCGCGTGTAAAATGGGGTAAAAATTCCTATATGCAACACTTGTTTGGGACATAGTATATATTATTATAAAGTATCAACTAACGCCTGCTGCCATCATTTTAAATTAAAAATGATTGGCTATGAACATTGTAGTAATCGGAAACGGGATGGTAGGTTATAAGTTCTGCGAGAAGCTGGTAGCCCGGCAGCTTCCGGATTTGAACATTACCGTTTTCGGCGAGGAGATGCTTCCTGCTTATGACCGCGTTCACCTCAGCGACTATTTCTCCGGTAAATCTGCTTACGACCTTTCGATGGCGCCGGTTGATTGGTATGCCGCCCACAACATCCGCTTGTACCTGGGAGATCCTGTTCAAAGGATTGACAGGGAAAGAAAGGTTGTCTATTCATTCAAAGACCGGGAACTAACATACGACTACCTGGTGTTTGCTACCGGATCTGCGGCTTATGTTCCTCCGATTCCCGGGATTGATAAAGACGGCGTATTTGTTTACCGTACAATAGAAGATTTAAACCTCATCCGCAGGCACGCGCCCGTATCAAGAAGTGCTGCCGTAATCGGCGGGGGTTTATTAGGCCTCGAAGCCGCAAAGGCGATGATAGACCTTGGCATCAGCGAGACGCATATAGTTGAATATGCACCGAGGCTAATGCCAAGGCAGATCGATGACAATGCATCCGGAGTATTACAATTGAGGCTTGAAGAACTCGGGCTGAAGGTTCACACCAATAAAAATACCGCGGCTATCCTCGGCAATGAATCCATTCGCGGACTCATATTCAGCGACGGGCATATTATTAATGTAGACATGCTGGTAATTTCTGCCGGCATCAAACCCCGCGATGAGCTTGCAAGAAGTTGCGGACTGGCCACGGGCCACCGCGGTGGTATCATAGTAAATGACCACTTGCAAACCAGTGATCCGGATATTTATGCAATTGGCGAATGTGCCCTACATAATACCGTTGTTTATGGCCTGGTGGCCCCGGGATATGAGATGGCGGAAGTGGTGATAGATCAGATCACTGGAGGTGAGAAAATCTTCACCAGCTTTGATATGAGCACAAAACTTAAGCTCATTGGTGTTGATGTTGCAAGTTTTGGAGATCCTTTTATCAACGCGGATGATAGCCGTTCAATCGTATATCACAATGCACACAAAGGTGTTTACAAGCGTATAAACATCAGCAGCGATGGAAAACGTTTGCTTGGCGGAATTCTCGTGGGTGATGCGTCGGAATATAATCTGCTATTACAAACCTGCAGGAATAACCTTCCACTTCCTTCAAACCCTGACACGCTGATCATTAAAGCGCATGGTAGTGAAGGTGCACCCGGAGGAGTAGCATCGTTGCCCGATGATGCACTTATCTGCAGTTGTGAAAGTGTAACCAAGCTGGGAATTAAAAACGCGGTTACCATTAACCAATGCGAATCACTCGATGCTGTGAAGAAATGTACACGCGCCGGAACCGGATGTGGCGGCTGTACGCCGATGATAAAAGACATCATGGTGCTGGCAATGAAAGAGCAGGGAAAGCTGGTGCGAAATAATATCTGCGAACACTTTGCATATACCCGCCAGGAGTTATTTGACCTTGTAAAAATCAAGCAGCTGAAATCGTATAACCAGGTGCTGGATACTTTAGGAAAAGGAGATGGTTGCGAACTGTGCAGGCCTGCCGTCAGTTCCATCCTTGCAAGCCTCTGGAACGACCTTGTAGTAAAAAAAGAACACGTCACATCGCAGGACACTAACGATCGCTTCCTTGCCAATATTCAGAAAGGAGGCACTTACTCAGTAGTACCTCGCATACCAGGCGGCGAGATTACACCGGAAAAATTAATTGTAATTGGTGAAGTTGCCAGGAAGTATAACCTGTATACAAAAATAACCGGAGGCCAGCGTATTGATATGTTCGGCGCTCATGTGAGCGATCTGCCTTTGATATGGAAGGAGCTGATTGATGCTGGCTTCGAAAGCGGTCATGCTTATGGTAAAGCTTTAAGAACCGTGAAAAGTTGTGTTGGCTCCACATGGTGCAGGTTCGGTTTGCACGACAGTGTGAGTTATGCAATACGGATTGAGGAGCGTTACCGTGGCTTGCGTGCTCCTCACAAAATCAAGTCTGCCGTATCAGGGTGTATACGCGAATGTGCCGAAGCACAATCGAAAGATTTCGGAATCATCGCAACTGAAAAAGGCTGGAACCTTTATGTGTGCGGGAATGGAGGTTCGAAACCGCAACATGCGTTGCTTCTGGCAAGTGATATTGATTCTGAAACCTGTATCCGATACATTGATCGTTTTCTGATGTTTTACATAAAGACTGCTGATCCACTAACAAGAACAGCAACCTGGCTGAACAAGATGGATGGAGGAATCGATTACCTGCGCAACGTAGTGGTAAACGATTCTCTTGGGTTGGCTGAAGAATTTGAGAATGAAATGCAGATGCTTGTAGACAGTTACGCCTGCGAATGGAAACAGGTTGTTGAATCGCCTGAACTGAGAAAACGCTTCTCTCACTTTGTAAACGCTCCCGAAGAAAAAGATCCTTCTGTAACATTTGAAACCATGCGTGGCCAGAAGAAAGCCGCTGACTGGAAATAAAAACTCTTCCTACATGAATTTATCAACCGCAAAAAACGACAGCAGATGGTTTGCTGCCTGTCATGTTAATGATGTGCCACTGGATGGTGGTGTGTGTGTGAAATACAACCACATGCAGATTGCGTTATTTCATTTTACACGGCGCAATGAGTGGTATGCTTCACAGAACATGTGTCCTCACCGTAAGCAGATGGCCTTGAGCCGCGGAATGCTGGGCTCACATCAGGGCGAACCGAAAGTGGCTTGCCCATTTCACAAGAAAACATTTTCACTAACAGATGGGAGATGCATGAACAGCGACGAAGAATTATCTATTGAAACATACCCTGTAAAAGTGGAAGACGATATGGTTTTCATACTTGTTCCTTCTGAAAGTCATCAAAATCTTCAAACCTGTTCAAACCATTGCGTATGAGAAAACACATGATGTATTTCGTTTGTTTGGCTATAATTTTTATCAGCGGTCATTCGCAAGGGTTTACACAATTGTCAATGTCGGTGCAGATACGCACAAGATCAGAAATGCGCGACGGGCAGGGAACGCTACTTCCCAAAGGATCTGATGCAGCATTTTTCGTTTCGCAGCGTTCGCGGTTAAATGTGCAATATGTTATGCCTCGCATCAAGGCAGGTTTTTCACTTCAGGATGTGCGTATATGGGGCCAGGATGTTTCTACTATTAATCGTAACACTGTGCAGGAATTGAATGGATTGATGTTGCATGAAGCCTGGGCGGAAGTTCTGCTGTCGGATACCAATAACAAATCAAACCGGCTGGAACTGAAAATTGGTCGCCAGGAACTGGTGTACGACGACCAACGGCTGGTTGGCAATCTCGACTGGCTTCAACAGGCGAGGAGGCACGACGCTGCTTTAATAAAATTTGAACGTAACAGCTGGCGATTACACGGCGCCTTTGCGTTTAACCAAAACCGTGAGAACCAGTCGGGAACAGTGTTCAACAGCACTTCGCCCAGCGGGTATGCGGCCACGACAAACGGGGGAGTGATGTATAAAAGTATGCAGATGTTTTACGCCGCACGTTCTTTCAGGTCGGGGCATTTATCCTTTCTATTTCTGAGTGATCAGTTCAGCCGCTACAGCACGGACAGTTTGAATAATGTGCTAGTTAAAAATTATCGCGCAGGAACATGGGCGCGTCATACCACCGGTTTTTATTATGAGTCCGGTATGGAGCACGCGGTGTTCAATGCTTCTGCATATTATCAATTTGGCCGAAACAACGCTGGCGAAAAAACGAGCGCGATTCTTTTGTCTGCATTTGGAAGCCACAAGACCCGGAAATGGAATATTGGCGCGGGTATCGACTTTACATCTGGATCACCAGGTGGAGGAACTAATAAAACATTTGATCCGCTTTATGGCACACCACATAAGTTTTGGGGTGCAATGGATTATTTCTATGCCGGAAGCGGATTCGGTAAAGGCGGGCTGGTTGATGTTTTTGCAAAAATCAGGTATCAGGCTACCAGCAGATTTTCCATAACAGCGGATGCACACAGTTTCAGCAGTGCTTCTTCTATCCCGGATGTTTCAGGCAGGCGTTTCGGAGAGGAAGTGGATGTTATTGCAAACTGGCTGATAACGCGTGATGTATCGCTCGAAGGGGGCGTCGCCCATTTTTTCAACACGGCAGCATTGACTTCGCCGTCGGTTAAGAACGTTGCAAATGCGAAGCAGGGAGCCAATTGGGCTTATGTAATGTTGAATGTAAAACCAAAATTCATCTTCAAATAATCAAACCAAAAAAAATGGATTACAAAAAACCTGCTGAAGTTGTTGAACTGATGCTGCAATCTGCCAGCGATAAGATCAAACTTTCCTGGGTGGATCTTTCCATTCGCGGAATTCTCTCCGGCGCTATCCTCGGATTTGGAACAACCCTGGCCATAACAGCTACTGTTCAAACAGGCATGGCGTTGGTTGGTGCGCTGATTTTCCCTGCATGTTTCGTGATTGTTGTACTAATGGGTTTTGAACTGGTAACCGGCAGTTTTGCTGTGCTTCCGGCTGCCGCATTCGATCGCCGCATCAGCGTTTCAGCAATGATGAAAAATCTGCTGATCGTGTTTCTCGCAAACCTTGCCGGCGCGTTGCTGTATGCAGTGCTTTTCTGGATCTCGCTTACCAATTTTGGTCACAGCGACAACGTTCCGCTCGCCAATGCGATCATTAAAATTGCGGAAGCAAAAACCACCGGATATTCTCAATTTGGCGGCGCAGGCCTGGTTACAGTGATCACAAAAGGAATACTCTGCAACTGGATGGTTACGATGGGTGTGGTGATGTCGATGACGTCGAGCGCTACTTTCGGAAAAATTCTCGCTGCATGGTTACCTGTGTTTATATTTTTCGCCCAGGGATTTGAACACGCGGTGGTAAATATGTTTGTTATACCTGCTGGTATGCTGCTGGGAGCAAAAGTAACGTGGAGCGACTGGTGGCTCTCGAACCAGTTGCCGGCCACTTTTGGAAATATCATCGGAGGTGTTGTGTTTACGGGACTTGCATTGTACCTCACGCATGGAAGGAAGAAGACGGCGCTTACTTAATCCTCATTGTTGTACATTCGGAGAGTTGTATAAAATGAAATTGTATGCTGCCATACCTTTTTGCGTTCGCATCTCTGCTGTTTGAAACTGATCAACAAACCCTGCCCTTTAAAGAACAAACAATTGATAGTGCCGTAAGCATTGGCTACGGTATTGCTCTCGGTGACGTTGATGGAGATAGAAAGACTGACATTCTGCTTGCTGATAAAACACAGATAGTATGGTACCGGAATGGTGACTGGAAGAAATTCATCATCGCAGAGAACTTAACTGAATTCGACAATGTATGTATCGCTGCACGTGATATCGATGGCGATGGCAAAGTGGAAGTTGCAGTTGGTGCGCAATGGAACCCTGGCGAAACGAGCGACACGACGAAGTCAGGTTCGGTACATTTTCTAGTGCGACCTAACGATCTCAATAAAAAGTGGGGTGTCATTACACTTCCACATGAGCCCACTGTTCATCGCATGCAATGGGTGAAATTGAATAACAAATTTCACCTTGTAGTGCTTCCGCTGCATGGCCGCAACAACAAAGGTGGTGAAGGCGCTGGAGTTCGGGTGTATGCGTATGAGTTTCCGAAAAACCTTAAAGTAAAATGGAAAATGACGCTGCTTGCTGATGATATGCACATGACGCACAATTTCGCTGTACGTGAAAATTCCTCCAATACTGAATTATACATTGCGGGCAAAGAAGGGGTTCGTATTTACAAACCTGGTCAGAAGCAAGCGACACAAGGAGAAAAAATGCCCGCGCTTGTATACGGGGCAGGTGAAATAAAGCCTGGAAAGAATTCCATTGCTACCATTGAACCCATGCATGGCAACAAGGTTGTGGTATACGCCGGGAACAACTACAACCAACGAACTGTACTCGATTCTACATTGAAAGAAGGACATGCACTGGGCGTTGCCGATTTTCTTGGAACAGGAGCCGAGCAGGTTGTGGCAGGCTGGCGCAATCCCGACGAGCAGAACAACACAGGTATCCGTTTATACATGCGAGATCAAACGGGAACAAGCTGGCAGTGGCAATGGCTCGATAAAAACGGCATCGCCTGCGAGGATATCCAGGTGGCTGACCTGGACGGAAATGGCAAGCCCGACATCATTGCTGCCGGGCGTGCTACTAAAAATCTTAAGGTATACTGGAATCAATCAGAATGAACGATCGTCTGCAGATGGTCCGTAAATGGAGGGAACTGGAATATCGTTCAAACGCATGTACACTGTAAGTTGTCCGCGGTGGTGTACCTGGTGATTGATGGCGCTGCTCACGTTGTCTTTTTTCGATGAAGAGAACAATGTCTCGCCATTTGCTTTCAGATGAAAAAGTTCTTTCAGCGCGTCGTTTTCAACGTTGTTCAACGCGCGACGTGCAGCATCCATATTATCGTCGTGGTATTTCACGAGGTCAGCAGTTGTTTTGATTTCAGGGTGACCATAGGTAGCAAGATCAATTACACCATCTTCGACAATACTTGCGATCCACCTTGGAATCTCTGCAACAAGGATGGCCAGGTACCCAAGTTCCATGGATTTTTCGTGTGGCTTCCAGCTAAATTTTTCTACAGGGATTCTTTCGAGGCATTTTCTCGTGGCCCGGGACTCGCCTTCGAGTTCTTTCAGGTATTCAATTCCAAATCTGATTTCACTCATACTCTAAGTTTTTTAAAATTAAAAAAACGAGTTACCGTGCGATCATAGGGAATAGTCGTTTCTTTTCCTCGTCGGTAGGTTGGGCGCCATATTCGCAAATTTCGAACGCCTCGGCGTATTTTACTTTGGAAGCAGCATCTTTTCCATACCACTTCACCAATGCTTCTTTCACTTGCGGTGTTATTTTAACAGCCGCTTCTGTATGCAGCCATTTTTTTCTCGCTGCAGTATCTTTTGGTACCTGGTCGAGGTAATGTCCTATCCATGGCAACCACTCATAAAATTGAGACACGTGCGCATCGAGTGCATGAACCTTCTGATCATAAATGGAAGTAATGTCGACTGCAATATCCGGACGGAATGGGTTTGGCCGCTGGAACCTATCCTGAAAGTACAGGAATACAGGATTTTTCTTCAATGCGGGAACCTCCGGGGCTATATTCGGCACAGCCACCATGTAAGCAGCGTCCTGCACAAGCACACCGGTATAACGATGATCGGGATGATAATCGTTCGGACGCGGTGCTATTACAATATCTGCATCCCATTCGCGAATCTTTCGGATCACCTGTAATCGTACATTCAGGTCGGGCATGAGTTGTCCGTCGTGATTGTCGAGTACATCGTATTCCACTCCGAATCTTCTTCCGGCTTCTTTGGCCTCGGCAAGCCGGCGGCTGGCGAGCGGCTCACCTTTCATTTCCTGGTGGCCGGCATCTCCGTTGGTGACGGAAACAAATTTCACTTTGTGGCCGAGCTTTGCAAAAAGTATTGCGGTTCCTCCGCCATCCTGGTCGCAATCGTCGGGGTGTGCACCAATAAAAATAACGCGGAGCGGTGTACCTGTTTGTGCGAACGTAAAGTTGCAACATGCAACAATCACTAATACAGGCAAACAACGTAGGATTGACTTCATATGTTGATTACAGGTTTTGTTTCTTCAATTGCTCCACCGCATAATTTGCAGCGCGCGCAGTGAAGGCCATGAATGTAAGCGAAGGATTTTGTGTGCTTACCGACGTCATGCACGCACCATCGGTTACGAACACATTTTTACAGCTGTGCAACTGATTAAATGAATTGAGCAGCGATGTTTTAGGGTCGCGTCCCATTCTTACCCCACCCATCTCGTGGATGTCAAGGCCGGGTGCTTGTTTGCTGTCGCGTGTTACAATATTGGTGCAACCGGCTTTTTGCAGCATCTCACTTGCCTGTTCGTGAAAGTCTTTAAGAACTTTTTCATCGTTCTCATCATAATCCACATTTATTACCAGCTGCGGTATACCCCATTCGTCTTTTTTATCTTTACTCAGGTAAACACGATTCGACTCCTTGGGTATCGTTTCTCCCTGCATCATCATAAACACGCTCCAATCGCCGGGCTCTGTCATGGCCTGCTTGAATTCTGCGCCAATACCTGCGTTGCTCTGCTCACCCCGGCCTCGTGAAGCGGTGAAGTGCACGGTGTAACCACGCAGAAAATCCGTTTCCTGTTTATATACGTTTCGGAAGTTCGGCATCATAGGCGCAGTAGGTCTTCTTCCATAGTAATACTGGTCGTCGGGACCGTCGAAGCTGGCGAAAACTGTGCCGCGGTAATTGTGAAAAGCAACATATCTCCCCAATAAACCATTGTCGTTGCCTAATCCTTCCGGGAAGCGCGACGAAGTGGAGTTCAGGAGAATGAGATTTGAATTAAGGCAGGCAGCGTTTACAAAAATCACTTTTGCAAAATATTCCGTTGCCTGTTTTGTTTCTGCGTCTATTACACGAACTCCTGATGCGCGTTGTTTCTTCTCGTCGTAAATAATCGAATGAACAACTGAGTTTGCCTTCAAGGTAAGATTGCCTGTTTTCTGTGCCCAGGGTATTGTGGAGGAATTTGAGCTGAAATACCCGCCGTAGGGACAACCGCGCTCGCATTTGCTTCTTGCCTGGCATTGGTTTCTGCCTTGTTGCAAGTGGATTTCCTTCGGCTTTGTGAGGTGCGCACACCTTCCCTGGATCACATTACGGTCGGCATACTGCGCATTGATGCGTTCTTGTATTGTTTTTTCCACACAGGTCATATCCCATGCCGGAAGAAATTCACCATCGGGTAAAGTTTCAAGTCCGTCGAAATTGCCTGCAATTCCTGCAAATCGTTCCACATGACTATACCAGGGAGCAATGTCGGAGTAGCGAATCGGCCAGTCCACTGCAAAACCATCGCGCGCAGGTCCCTCAAAATCGAATTTGCTCCATCGTTGGGTTTGACGGGCCCACAACAGCGATTTTCCTCCCACCTGGTAGCCACGTACCCAATCGAAAGGTTTTTCCTGCACGTAAGGATGTTCATTATCCTTAACAAAGAAATGTTGTGTTGCTTCGTTAAACGCATAGCAACGGGTAACTACCGGATTAGCTTCTGCAATATGTTTGGGTATGATGGTGTGATGGGGAAATTCCCACGGACCCTTGGTAGCAGTAGGGTAGTCTTTCAGGTGCACTACGTCGCGGCCACGCTCGAGCAATAAAGTCTTCAGGCCATTTTCGCAAAGTTCCTTAGCTGCCCAGCCACCGCTAATACCGGAGCCGATTACGATTGCATCAAAATTGTTAGCCAATGTTGTCTCTTATTTTGGTTGCCGTCTCACTTTCAGATTTCCTCTTCCCGCTCCAGCATCAATATCGCACTTTGTGGAACAATGTAATATTTTTCGCTCTCGTACAATACTTCTGTAGCTCCACTGAGCAGAAAAATAGCCAGGTCGCCTTCACGTGCCTGCAAGGGAACATATTTTACCTGCTCTTCATTTCCTTTCCAGGGTTCTTCTTCCACGGGCATTGGTATAGCATATCCTGGCCCTGTTTTGATCACATATCCCTGCTGCACTTTTTCCTTATCCTGAACACCGGGAGGCAAATACAACCCGGAGTCGGTGCGTTCATTAGGTTTGGCGGGACGAATCAATACCCTGTCGCCAATTACAATCAGCTTCTTAAATCTATTTTCCGTTGTTAATCTCATGTTTCGTCTGTTGAACTGCAAATTTATCTATTACCGCTTTCTCAATATAGGGTTATTTGCATATTCAAATACCAGGTTTGCCAGGGTGATAACTCCCACACGAAATCCGCTTTCGTCGAGGTAAAAGTCGGGTGTGTGGTGATCGGCGACATTCGTGTTACCCGGTGTTTTGCCGCCAAGGTTGAAGAATAATCCGGGAACTTCTTTCTGGAAAAATGAAAAATCTTCCGCCCCGGTTTTAGGTTGGCGCAGCCGCACTTTTTCTTTTCCTGCAGAACGCTGAAGAACGGGTAACATCTTTTCTGTTAACAGGCTGTCGTTGAAGGTTACAGGATAATGAATGGTATGCGGCAACAATATTTCCGCTTCAGCACCCATTGCTTTTGCCGTGTTCGTAACTATTTCTTTAACCCGTTTTATTAAGAGCGCTTCGTCGGCATCGCTCAATGCACGTAAGGTTCCTACGAGTTCCACCTGTTCAGGAATGATGTTCGACCGGTTACCACCGTGAATTGAACCAATTGTAACTACACCGGGATTCTCGGTAATGTTGAGGTTGCGGCTCACAATGGTTTGCAGGTTGTTGATGATTTGCGCTGCAACTACAATCGGGTCAACGCTGTTCCACGGTGCAGCTCCGTGCGACGATCTTCCTTTGATGGTTATTTTCATATCGTTCACAGCAGCATAAAATCCGCCGGGTCTGTAGGTGATGTTGCCGGCATCGAGCAGCGCATCGATGTGTAAACCAAATATGGCTTCAACATCAGGATTTTTCAACACGTTTTCTTTCACCATTAATTCTGCACCGCCTTCTTCACCAATCGGTGGACCTTCTTCTGCGGGTTGAAAAATAAATTTTACGGTGCCTTTAATATCCGATTTCATCTTCGACAACAGTTCGGCCACGGTCATCATTATGGCTACATGAGAATCATGGCCACAGGCATGCATTACACCAACTTCCTGACCGTTAAGTGTTGATTTTACTTTTGAAGCGAAAGGAATGTTTGCGCGTTCAGTCACCGGCAGTGCATCCATATCTGCCCGCAACGCAATCACCGGTCCTGGTTTTCCACCCTGCAGCACAGCAACTACACCTGTTTTTGCGATCCCCGTGTCTACACGGAGACCCAATGAACGCAGGTGGTTTGCGACAAGTGCTGAAGTGCGGAACTCGCGATTACTCAATTCAGGGTTCTGATGAATATCACGGCGCCAGGCAATCAGTTTTGGTTCGAGTTCTGTGGCAAGTTGCCGGATGCGTTGGTCGTGCCTGCTGGTTTGTGCCAGTGAAGGGGCCGCTACAATAAGCAGCAGCCATACAATTCCATTTCTCATTAAAGGAAGTTAGGGCAAAATTTTCCTAACGCAATGCCATAGACTCATCCATATATCGCTCAAGTATATTTAGCGGCATTGCTCCCCCCAGCAGCAGGGCGTCGTGGAAGCGGCGTATGTCGAAGCGGTTCCCCTGGTGTTTCTGATATTTATCGCGGAGTTTTTTAATAAACAATTCGCCGGTTTTGTAACTCAATGCCTGGCCGGGCATTGCCATATACCTTTCAATTTCGGCAGTCGCTACCTGCTCGGGTAAAGATTCGTGATCGAGCATGTATTTGATGGCTTCTTCCCTCGTCATTTTTCCAGTGTGCAGGGCAACGTCGACGACCAACCGGATAGCGCGGTGAATTTCTGCCCCGTAAGCACCCATTTGTTGATATGGATCGGTGTAACAACCGAGTTCCTTCCCCAGCGATTCGGTGTATAGTGCCCATCCTTCGCTGAAAGTTGATAGAAAAGCAAAACGCCGGAATCGTGGCAGTTTTTCATTTTCCTGTTGAATGGAAATCTGGTAGTGATGCCCAGGTATTGCTTCATGCAGGAAGGTCGCTTCCAGCGCCCATCCTGTAACGTTGATTTTTGTCGGATCAAGAATGGGCAGATAGTATATACCCGGACGTTTGCCATCTGCGGAACTGCGGTGATATTGCGGAGCAGCAGTAGCTGCGCGAAATGCTTCCACCGGACGGATCTCAAAAGGCGTTTTTGGTGCTATGTTGAATAACTCCTTAAGCTGCGGTTCTATTTTGGTGAGCACCGCGCGATTGGCATTCAGCACCTCCTCTTCAGTTTTGAATGGCATAAATTGCTTATCAGTCTTCATGAATTCGAACAGTTCCTTCAACGTACCTTTGTAACCCATTTGGGTTTTCAGTTTTTCCATTTCTGCGGTTATACGCTCCACCTCCCGCAGCCCTGTGTTGTATACTTCTTCGGGAGAAACTCTGTTTGTAGTGAAATAATAAACGTAGTATTCATACATCTCCTTTCCCTGTGGTAAAGCATTGATGCCCGACGTAGTCCTTGCGCTTGCCATGTATTCATTTTTAATGTAATGCGCGAGGCGTTTGTATGCCGGTAATAGTTTTGTGTTGATGGTTTCGGTGTATTGGTTTCTCAGGCGATTCTTATCTGATGAAGAAAAACCAGGCGGCATATTGTTAACAGGTTTGAAGAAGACCGACTTCGCTGTGTCTGTTTGCGAGAGAGATTCCAGTTGCGGAACCATCTTCACTACGAGTGCTTTCGGCAAAACTACTCCTTGCTTTACACCTTGTTTAAAATATGCGATTGCTGTGTCGGCATATTCCACGAAAGCTTCCAGGCGTTTGAGCCAGTTTTCATAATCCTTTACAGTTTTAAAAGGTTGTTGGCTGCTGCCGCTTCCCCAGATCCCCATAGTGAGAGGCAATGAATAAAAATGCGCAAAGGGAATGAGTTCGAATGCGAACTTTTCTGCTTCAAGTTCACGATTGAGTATCTCCCGGAAAATGTCGTACGATACCGCGTCGTCGCTGCTTAATTTATTACGATCTATTCTGTCTGTTGCCGCCAGGTACTTTGCATATAGTTCGTGGGTTGTTTTACGATAAGCTGTAGAAGCCATATTTGGCAGAAGGTGGTTGTACCGGTTGTCGCCGATTGCTGTTGCTTCCATCGGGAACACTTTAAGGCGCTCCTCGTAATAATTGTCGAATAGTTTATGTAAGTCTTTACCAGGTGACTTTTGTGCGAAGGTGAAACCTGAAATCAGGAGGATAAATAAGGTTGCCAGGAATTTAGATGCTTGCATAATGCTGGATTTTTCTTGGAGGTGGCCAATCTTTAATTTAGTATTTTTCAGAATATGAGAGTTCAAATCAGTATCTGGGTTGCGTTGGTTGTTTTCTTTTCTGCATGCAACAAACATTCCGCCCAGGGTGGAAGCAAAGTCGCCATCAGCGATGAAGGATTTAAAACTCCCGAGAGTTACAATGGCTATCAGCTGGTGTGGCGTGATGAATTCGACAAGGAAATCGATAAGTTGTCATGGACTTTTGAAATCGGCCGCGGGCATAATGGATGGGGCAACAACGAACTTCAATATTACACCGATCAGAATGCTACCGTGCAGGATGGATACCTTATAATTACGGCTAAGAAGGAAGATGTACGCGGAGCGGAATATTCATCGACGCGAATGATCACAAAAGGAAAAAAGGAGTTCACCTTTGGCAGGATAGATATACGCGCGAAAATACCTGAGGGACAAGGAGTGTGGCCTGCACTATGGATGCTGGGTGCGAACATCGACAGCGTGGGATGGCCCGCAAGCGGTGAAATTGATATCATGGAAGTAGTAGGACATGAGGCGAACAAAGTATACGGCACAATGCACTGGGGGCCACATCATACGCAACATAAGTCGAAGGGAAATTTCAAAATACTTGGCACGGGTAAATTCAGCGACAAGTTTCATGTGTATTCGCTGTTGTGGAAACCCGATGAAATAAATGTGCTTGTTGACGACGAAGTATACTTCACCTTTACCCGGGCCGATGCGGGTGATGATCCTTATCCCTTTAATTCACCACATTACCTGTTGTTTAATGTAGCTGTTGGAGGCAACTGGCCGGGATCACCGGATGCTTCCACTGTTTTTCCCCAACATATGATCGTGGATTATGTTCGCGTGTTCCAACCTCAATGAGGCAGGCGTTTTTCCAGTAGCGCGTAAACATAGGTTCCAACAATTGCACTCAGTAGAGCAATTGCAATTACTCCATAGCCAGCTCCCAGTAACGCATATAGCGGACCGGGGCAGGCTCCTGTTAAAGCCCACCCGAAACCAAAAAGAAGACCTCCATAGATTTGACCCTTGTGATCTTTTTTCGGTGAAAGGTCAGGATCACTGCCATCGATTGTTTTAAGTTTCCATTTTTTTATCAGGAAGACAGACAACATTCCTACGGCAATCGCAGAGCCTATCACACCATACATGTGAAAACTTTGTAACCGAAACATTTCCTGTATCCGGTACCATGATACTACCTCCGATTTGACAAGCACGATACCAAACAGGATGCCGGCAATGAGATAAACGAGGTATGTAAATGCGCCCTCTTTCCCCGGTTGATCGGTAGACCGGGATACAGCGATTTCATAATCTTCGTATTTGGAGTTTGATTTTTTTTCCATTGTTTCCATGGTCAGAGTTTTAAGATGAATGGGAGAAATAAATGCACCATGGCAAAGCCTCCAATCATGAAACAGATGGTAGCAACAAGAGAGCCTTTCTGCAGATTTGCGATTCCCATGATGGAATGGCCCGACGTGCAGCCCCCGGCGTAGCGGGTTCCAAATCCCACAAGGAAACCGCCGATCACAATCATCACAAATCCTCGTGCTGTAAGCAAGTGTTCCCAGCTGAATATTTCAGTGGGCATCAATGCCGAATAATTGGAAATGCCATATGCCGAGAGATCGCGGACAAGGTGCTCGTTCACGCGTATGTCGTTCGGATTACTCAAAAAATTTGCTGCTATAAATCCTCCGCCGAGAATTCCTGCAACAAAAAGAAGGTTCCAGATTTCATCTTTAACACGATAGTTGAAGTAGGGAAGTCTACCGGGGAGACAAGCGGCGCAGACGTGCCGGAATGAAGAGGAAACTCCAAGCTTTTTGTTTGTAAGCAGGAGGAGAAAAGGGATGAACAATCCTATGAGTGGTCCCGCTACATACCATGGCCAGGGTTGCTTTAGTAATTCGGTCATGTTTCGGTTTTATTTGGCTAAGGCAAAGTTTACATTTTTCGAATAAATGCTCACGCTCATTTTCTGATATCAGAAAATTGTTTCCCGTAAAATGATATAGATGCCTACAACAAGTACAAACCAGCCAAATGCCACCTTTAATTTTCTTCCCGGTATTCGTGTGTTCAGATAGCCTCCCGCAAAAATTCCGGCAATGGCTATAATGGTTAGGGTGAGCACCAGCTGCCATTCTACTTTATGCCGGCCAAGATCACCGGCAAAGCCGACCAGCGAGTTCATTGAAATTATGAGCAACGATGATCCGATCGCCCGTTTCATAGGAAGGCGCATCAGCAATACCAATGCGGGGATGAGGAGGAACCCTCCACCAGCTCCGAGGAAGCCGGTTACCAGGCCAATGAGAATTCCATAGCCAATGAGTCGGCGGGGGTTGGCAGTTCCGGTTCCTGTTCTTGGTTTCCGGTTCCGGATCATTGAAACCGACGCCGCTACCATGAGTATGGCAAACATCACCATCACAAACATTGCATGGGTCACTTCATAATCTCCTATCGTGAAGAACACATCGGGCACAATGGGGATGATGAATTTCCGTGTAATAAACACTGTTGTTACCGAAGCAGATCCAAAAAGCAAAACCGTTTTGAGGTCAACCTGCTTATTCCGTAAATTGTTCATGGCTCCCACCAGGCTGGTAACACCAACGATAAACAATGAATAAGAAATGGCGAGCGTTGGGGATATATGAAAAAGGTAAACAAGAATGGGGATAGTGAGGATAGATCCGCCTCCACCCAATAAGCCCATTGTTAATCCAACAATAGCAGCGGCGAAGTATCCGGCGATTTCCATGTAGGTGAATGGTGAATGGTGAATCAGGTTTGCGCAAGATGGCCAACAAATCCCATTTCCACTAACTTTTCATAAGCTGTCCATACTGCATCTGGAATGTGCTGGTATATCTGGAAACCCTTTTCGGGATAAATTTTTATACGCTGCAGATCGCCCGCCATGATGTGAATTACTTTTTCGATCGGGATGTCTGGCGTTGGGTATTCTGTGAGGCCGTATTGTGGCGACGTAACGATGATAGATTTTTCGGGCCACCATTTTTTTACAGTAGCATATGTCCGGCGTTCCATATAAGGTTTCTGCACAACGATGATGTTGTGTGGATCGAGACCTTTTTCTGCAAGAAGTTTTTTGGTGAATTCTATATTTTCTCCTGTATTGGTCGACCTGTTTTCTATGTATATCGCCTCTGCAGGAACTCCCATTTTTATAGCGATTGCCGCGAACTGGTCCGCTTCCGATTCGGTCCATAATCCGGAGGTCAGGTTGCCCAGGCCGCCGGAGAAAACGATGTACGGAGCCCATCCCTGCAGGTAAAGTTCCGCTGCCCTGTTTGCGACGCGCAGGTCATGACTGCCGAGTGCGATGATCGCATCGGATTGAGCCAGCTGATGATGCATGTGATGATAGTTCCAGAGTGTTTCGGCCAGTGCCAGCACATCTTCATCTATTGCTACCGGCGCTGCGTATCTGTCGATCATTCGCGAAAAATAATTCTTTTATTCAAATATGCTGCAAACGTTTGCATGGAATTTTCGCTTCTACACCGAGTGAATTTTACACGTATTTTCATGCCATGAATTCCTCAAGTTTTCTGCACGGTATATTAAAACCCATTTTTTCTTTGCGATCTGTATGCAATGGTACCCTGTTTATTGCTGTTTACTTTTTTTCCGGTTGCAGCGTTAACTCTGATATGCCGCCCGGTGATCCTGGTAATGCAGGCCTGTTTCTCCCCGATGGCTTTGAAGCAGTAGTTGTAGCCGACACTATCGGAAGAGCCCGTCATCTTGCCGTCAACGATAATGGCGATGTGTACGTCAAACTACGCAGTCCCCGTCCAAAAGGAATAGTAGGATTGCGCGATACAGACAACGACGGCAAGGCCGACATCATAGAAGTATTTGGCGACTATGAAGACACGGGTGAATATGGTTCCGGTATGCGTATCTACAATGGCTACATCTATTTCAGTACAGCGGGCGAAGTCTATCGCCAGAAGTTAACTCCCGGTGAACTGGTGCCCACGAGCAAAGTTGAACTCATTCTGAAAGACGATTACAAGAATGACGTTCACGGTGCTGAGCACATTGCC
>JAFAGE010000034.1 GCA_023423015.1 Bacteroidota bacterium | reverse complement strand
ATATTCGTCCCGTTGAAGCCTTCAAAGGAAAAACAGATTACATGCTTGTGTATGAAAACGAGGACCAGATCAGGCAACTGAAACCCGATTTTGCTAAAATTGCACGCATTAAAGCACGCGGAGTTATTGTAACTGCACCCGGAAATGATGTAGATTTCGTTTCCCGGTTTTTCGGTCCTCAAACGGGCATCAACGAAGACCCGGTTACCGGCTCTGCACACACTACCCTCACACCTTATTGGTACAGACGTACAGGTAAAAAAACTCTCTCGGCATTGCAGCTTTCGCAACGGCAAGGGTCACTTACATGCACATATGACGAAGACCGGGTGCTGATCAGCGGCAATGCCCGCCTTTATCTCTCCGGTGAAATTGAAGTACGCTGAGTAGTTATTCAATTCCTCTTTTTGGTGCGGGCATCTCACCGAATGGAACACGTGTGGCATCACACCAGTATGCCCACCCTACAAATAACCACTGTGCAAAACCAACATACCCGATTACTTCGCTATTGGGTGGCGGGTCACCAAAAACGTTTAACATGTATACCGTTATCAGGAAAACCAGCAGCGAAATTATACTGATTGTACCCCATAGGTTTTTTGGTTGCGTAGCACGCATGTAAATGCCCGCACCTGCAAGAAGTAATACCAACTCGATAGCAATAGTCAGCGGCAAATTATTCCATAATCCTAAACCATATTTCGTTTCACCCGAAAATGATAAAGGAAGGTCGGGCCGGTGCATCAGCAGATCAAGAAACCAATGACTCAATACGAGAGAACCAACTATTAATGCGCCTTTACTGGTTTTCTTTATAAGATAGTAAGCTATACCTAATGCAACTCCCCATACTATACCCGCAAGCAGGCTGTGTGAATAAGGATAATGAGCAAAGTCGAGAGGCGTTACTACTGTATTTCCCGGGTCAATATTAACATCCTCAACACCGGTGATTAGTAACAGCGGCCATAACAGGTCTACAAACTGGGCTGCCATGAATGCCGTGGCCAGAGAAAGTTTCCTGTCGGCTTTCTTCGACGCTAATGCAAGTCCAAAATGTCCTAAAAACATATTTGTAGTAATTCATCAATAAGGTACTACTTTATTCCTTTTTTTAAATTAACGGGTAATTATAAGCTTGTGATTTGAAGATTCTACACTATCGGTGTTGACCTTGATATAATAACTTCCTGGCGTCAGTCCGGTGAGATCCACCCGCACGCTATTCTGACCCTGGAATTTTTTCAGTAACGAACCACGGTCGGATAGCAGCACCCCCTGGATGCCTTCCGGCGCTCCGGAACTGATGATGATGTGGTCTTTAGCAGGGTTCGGGTATATGTTTACGTTATTTTGTATGCCTAACGTTGTGGATTTAATTAATGAGAACTCTACCCGTTTATCTATGTCAAGCATTTTAAGGCGGTAATAAACCAATGGTGATCCGGGATTCATGTCGTTGAACGAATAATCTACCGGCACCGATGAATTACCCGTTGCCTTTACTTCACCGGCGTTCTGCCAGTATACACCGTCTGCGCTGCGCTGCACCACGAAGCGGTCCGCGTTCTCTTCCAGTTCGGTTCTCCATCTTACGCGTACACTTGTTTGTGCCGCTGTAAGTGTGAATGAGGAAAGCTTTACAGGGAGCATAGCATTGGCAGTGAATCCTGATATGGTTAAAGTCGCTGGTCCATACAGGTTAGGATTTACGCAGTTATTCTTTCCATTATTACCGCAATTGAGTTTGTTGTTAAGGGTATTTATCTGCAGACCGTTTGGCTGGGTGATGTACGAACTCCAGTTGAAGTAATAATTATTGTTGTTTGCCATCGTGATCATTGACTGATCATAGGTGTACAAGGTGGCGCCGTTAAATCTTACATTGCTTTTGCTGGACAAGTTTCCATCACCAACAATAATTGCGCTTTTATTTTTCATTTCGAAACTTCCTCCCGTAGCTTCCATCCGGGAATTATCAAGAAATTTCATTTTACTCGCATTCATCAACACAGACGAATACACAATCGCCTTCGACGTGTTGTTGAACTCTACTACAGTGTTGTTGTAAGTCACAGTCGACGAGTTCACAATCGATCCCGCACTATTCACGGAAATATGTGTGTTGTTGAATTGTCCGTCCGACCAGAACGTAATTGTTTTGCCTTTTACCTCAATCGACCCACCATTGATTGAGGAATTCATTAAATAGATATCAGAGTTCACAGTTAAGGTGACTCCTTCTTCAATGTTTATCTGGCAGTTAGTACACTGGGCGGGAAAGGGTTTGCTGTTTGTTTTAACGTCTTTCGTCAGGTTATAAACAGTCTGCGAAAACACGCTACACTGACACAGGAAGGCCAATAACAAAATGCAGGTTTGTTTCATCAGGTTAGGGATTATGGGTTTGTTGGTAAGAACGAACCATTTTTACCTAATCGTAAACACGTGGACGCATTTAAGTGGAAACTAGTAGACAGCACTCATATACGATAAGTGTAAACACTTATTTTTATGTAAGGGGTATATGGCGGAGTCTAAGGTTTTATGACCCCCGGCATCTAAAACACGGGCGGGAATAAAGATGTATATTCGGGAAACGAATCCTTGATTATGAAGGCATTATTGATTTTTTTACTCACCTCCGCCGCTGTTTTGTCTGCAGGAGCTCAGTTGGCCCGCGTCCAGGTGCGCGGAAACAGCTTCGTTGCTAATGGTAAGCAGATTGTTTTTCACGGACTAAATACCAGCGATCCTGAAAAATTGAACAGGCAAGGCCATTGGGACTGTAAATACTTCGAGGTAATGAAAAGCTGGGGCGCCAACCTGGTGCGTTTTCCGGTGCATCCGGCTGCATGGAGAAGGACAGGCGAGGAGGCCTATCTGCAATTACTCGATAAAGGAATTGAGCTTGCAGGCAGCTTAAATATGTACGTGGTCATTGATTGGCACAGCATCGGCAACCTGTGTACTGAAAAGTACCAGGCGCAAGGTTACGAAACCACAAAGCAGGAAACTTCTGCCTTCTGGAATACCATATCGAAACGGTATGGAAAAAATCCTACTGTAGCATTCTTTGAATTGTTCAACGAACCCACCACCATGGATGGCAAACTGGGGGAATGCAGCTGGAGTGATTGGAAAAAGATTAATGAAGACCTGATAGCTGTTGTGCGCGGCAACGGTGCGGAAGCCATACCGCTGGTTGCCGGCTTTAACTGGGCTTACGACCTTACACCAATTGCTACCAACCCGGTAAACGCTGAAGGTGTCGCTTACGTTAGCCATCCTTATCCCATGAAAAGGCAGAAGCCATGGGAACCTCAATGGACGAAAGACTGGGGTTTTGCTGCTGAAAAATATCCGCTTGTGCTCACCGAAATCGGATTTTGCGGTGAAGGCGAACGCGGAGCTCATGTACCCGTTATCAGCGATGAATCGTATGGTGATGCAATCACTGCTTATACCCGCGACAGAAATATATCGTATGTGGTGTGGGTGTTTGATCCGCAATGGTCGCCCATGTTAATAGAAAACTGGGATTACACACCAACGCGCCAGGGCAGATACTTTAAGAATGCATTAAGTAACAAATAAGATTACAACTTAGGGATATAATTGTTTTGTGTTTTACCAGAGAAAACGGAATAAATTTTCTCTGACTACCTTTCTTTAGATTTAAATACTGCACGCGCGTTTTCATTTTCTGTTCAGTCTTTTGTTGGATAATTTAATGGTTATCTGTCAGCCTCAATCCAAATATCTGATATCCATGTAAAATCCACGATATGGCTAAGTTCATTACGCATCATGCGCTCATACGTACATTATTCGTTGTACTTGTTTCTTTGATAATTCCAGGTTATCCGGCAGCTCAATGCACTATTAATATAGTAGATCCCACATTGCCGTCTCTTGATATAAGTGCCGGAGAAACAGCATGCATAAATGCTCACGTTGAAGTTACGGGAAGCGTGAACGTGGCAGAAGGAGGCACCTTGATGATTTCGTCGGGACAGGTACTAATGGCGGGTGACCTCACGTCGATGGGAAATATAGAACTGCTCGATCATTCTTTGTTGTACGTACAGTCTTTCGCAAATCTGGAAGGGAATTTATCGGTCACAACAATCGGAGAATCAGCAACATTTTTTATGTGTAATGAATTCAATGTGGGGAACGGTGCCCAACTTTTCATGAACACGTTGAGTACCGTTGATTGTTTTGATGGAAATTTCATCCTGGCTAGTGGTGTTTATCCATATTTCGAATATATTGGCATTGCTGGAAGTGATCCTTTGGCGCAGATAATTGTGCGTAACCAAATGATGTTTGACGGCATGTTGAGTAACAGCGATATGGTTGGCTACTGCCCGGTCCAGCCGGCCGCAGCTCTAACTCCGGTTCAGCTTGGAAATGCAGTCAATTATTGTTCACCACTCTTTCCTCCGTCAATGATCAATTCAAACAACTGTGACTCGATCGTCGATTATTATGAAGTGATCATATTGCCCATAGTTTTTACGTACATAGACGTACAATCAGGGAATGGTATCTATCGGGTAGAATGGTCAATCTCGGATGCGGAAAATATCAGCCACTTCATTGTGGAACGAAGCTGCAACGATACAGCATATTGTGAAGCAGGCCAGCTGCGTGCCCTTCCGGGCAGCAAAGATTATTTATTTGCAGACCATGATGCACCAACATACAATAACGTTCAATATCGGGTAAAAGCTGTAACCAGGAGCGGGGTTGCGTATGTTTCAAGGGTGCGCCGCGCGGGGACTGCAGGTTTATTGACATTGAAAGCATGGCCGAACCCAATACGTGGTGTTTTCAACATTTCAATACCATTTCAACCCAGATTAAATACTGCAATTATTCAGATCATGAATGCTACCGGCAAACTGGTGTATCAACGAGAGCATGTAATCAGCGGCCCGGTCATTCAAATGCCACTCCAGGTATATACAGCGTTAATGCCGGGATTGTATTTCGCGCGTGTGAGGATTGATGGAAGAAGCTTTATGGTAAAACTGGTAAAACGATGATTCCGGAATTATGCATCGTGTCGTCCGATGCCGGTGATGTTTAAAGTCCAGCTGGTAGGTACAACTGGAGCCAAAAATATTTCTCCATTATCTGGTAAACATAGAAAGATTTTATCCTTAATTGCCTCAGCATAGATTTAAATATTCCCGACTCAATTTCACTTTCCGATTGGTCTTTTGTTGGATAATTTAACTGTTATTGATTGATCCAATTATCCTTCAAAAGACACATCGATGAGCATTTCTAAATGGAAAGTTCAACGGAAAATTTGCATTGCTGCCTGTGTACTGGTGCTTGCATCATCGCAGCTGCAGGCGCAATGTACACGCACGATCACTGATGATACTCTTTTTTCAATTACCGTCGGCTCGACGGAGACGGTGTGTATAGCGAATGACTTATACGTTGCTGCAAACGTCAATATAGCTTTGGGAGGTCGACTGATAGTAGCGCCAAACGTCCGCATGGCTGCTTACAACGTCAATTGTACCGGAACGCTTGAGCTGGATTTTAATTCGTTCCTGTATATTGATAATATGGCGAATTTTAATGGCGCGGGTGCTTCCCTGGTTACCGGTGTTTCTTCGCGCATGTTCACGTGCCGGTATGCCTTCTTCAATAACGGCGCTTCTCTTACCATGAACCAGAACAGCATTTTCGATGCCTTTCACATGTCATTTGCGGGCTCTACCGATTACGTTGATTACGTCGGCGGTGCATCCGCCGATCCGCGAGCATACATTATTTCGCGCAATCAGACTTTGATGGCAGGCCAGCTCAGTTCCGATTCGATGATCGGATATTGCGGCGTGTGGCCACTTAGTATGTTAACGCCAGCACAACTGGATGAAGCAAAAGCATATTGCACACCGCTGATCCCTCCTGCAATCTATACAACCAGTCTCTGTTCGGCAGTGCGCGACTTTTACATGATTAATTCGATCCTGAATGCTGTAATTGGTAATGTAGAGGTAGGTTACAGAGGATCGGGATCTGTTTATAGTATCAGCTGGGACATATTCGATGACCAGACTATCCTGCGCTTCGAAATTCAACGTGCATTTAAGGAATCATCTTTTGAGACAATCCAAAAGGTAACACCTCTTCCTTATGCAGGGCAAAAACGAAGCTATGTCTGTTACGATACGGTGATTACAACAAGTGCCAGGGAAATTCTCTACCGCATAAAGGCGGTTCGACGGGATGGCAGTTCTTTTTATTCTGTTATTCGCCGCATTGGTGTTCGTACTGCTCCCCATTCTGTAATAATACATCCCAATCCGGTTGAGCAGGAAGCAACAATTCTTTTACCTGCTGATGCTCTACGAACGCACAAGGTGCTCGTGGAGATTTTTTCGGACAATGGTAATATTGTTTATCGACGCTACCGGGTTTTATCTGGAACTTCTCTGCATCTGACAGCTGATGTTTTAAACCAGTTGCCGCCCGGATTATATGGGATGAAAGTGACTGTAAAAGACAAAATGTATGCTTCCCGGTTTTTAAAGCTGTAATTAATTCCCATCGTATCTGGTCGGTGCAAATGCCTCGGTGTGTATTGCCTGCGTGTGGATTTGATGGAAAAAATTATACATTGAAATCCGGAAAATATTGAACATTATTTCTGCTGTTTACTTCAGGTGAAGAATTGTTTTTGGTGCAAAGAATGACTTGATCAGGCTGTGGCGCATGGTGGTAGGTTTGCGGAACGCAACTTTTTTATGTTTTAACGAATACAATCATGTTTACCTACACACGAATGAAGTCACTGAAGTTGAGCGCCGTTTATTTCTCGCTGGCTATTGCTTTGTCGGGTTGCTATTGTTTGCCCCTGCTCGAAAATTGCGGATATGAGCTCGGCAAAAACAATCAGCAGGAGGAAAACTCAACATCTTACCATCTTGCATCCGGTAAGGAAAAGAAGAAAAGTTTTATCAAAGGCATACCAACCCTGGAAGCAGGGGCATCCATTAATTTTAAAACTGGTGACAATGCCAGCACCCCATATGGCACCTATAAGAGCAATCCCGGAATCGGTTTTTCCTTTACTGTGGGACGTGAAATGTACCTTAGCAGGGAGCTATTGTTTCACCCGTCTATCGGTATAAAAAATACCCGCGTAGGGGATGAGACCAGTGTTTATGTGCCCGGAGACGATTTTACTTTTTCGCTCAAAAACACTTACCGGTTTTCACATATTACTGCTCCGGTGATGATGGAATATCGCGTGCTGGATGGCCAGTTAGGATTTTTCGGCGGGCCTGCGTTGAATTTTTTGTTGAATGCCAGGCAAAAAAGCAGCGAATCGGATAGCGATCGTGACATAGCCTCGGACACCAGGAAAGTTGGACTCGACGGGCAGGTCGGCGTCAGTTATACTCCCCGCATGTACAAGGGTTGGATCGGCAGGGTTTCCGGCAAAGTAAAATACGATCAGCGCTTCGGTGGTGTCAATAAGATCATCAACGGCGGATCGCGTTTTGGCTTCAGGGGAGTAAGCATTTCGTTGATCTATCGGGTTTATTAAACCTTTGCGGCATAACCAACGGGAAGCGGGCAAAAGGAAAGGATCCTTTTATCCGCTTTCATTACTTTAGTGTCGGAATGTCCCGGCAGATTTCCATATTTATTCCCCGAAACCCGCTGCTCCCGGTGTTGCTGATGTTCCTGATCACGGCACTTTCTGCCTCGTGCCGTAAACTCAGCAGTGGAGACAGGGCGCCAGATACCAACGCCATATTGTCCCCCTTTCGGCTGCAAACCCCTATTCCCGACCAGGCTTCCATCACAATGCTGTCGATGCTTATCGATTCGCGGCAGCATAAATGGATTACTTACTGCGCGCTTTCCGGTCTCGCAGGAATTATTCAATTTGATGGAAATACAGGACAAAACTATCCAAACGCAAATTCTTCCCTTCCGTTGATCACCAACGGAAATGTTATAGCGCAAACTGAAGACGCAGGTGGCGCCGTGTACTTCACCAGCAATAGCGGTGATTATTTTCAGAACCGCCTGTTCCGGTACCAGGCAGGCACGTGGGAATACTGGGACATAGCGGGGATTCCCGCACGCGAAGTTTACTTTAATCCCGGCGACAATAAGCTCTATTTTGTTTACCGCGACATTGTACACCGCATTGCAACAACCGCCGATTTTTCAAGATTCATGGATTATGAGCGCGTAATATTCGACCTTCCTGACTCTCCTGAAATACTACAAAGCAATTTCGATGGAAAGGAAATACATTTTATGTCGCACGACCGGTATTTTGTAATTAGTCCCGACGGAGAAGTACTGGCCTACACGACGCCATTCGACGATATCATTTTCCGATATATGCATGCTTCGGATGCGAGCAAAGTATATGTGCTCGGTGGATTTGATCAACAGCATATTTATAAGCTGCATGAAGGCAGATGGGCGAGATTTCCTTTAGCGAACGTTGCCCTCAGAAACATTACCGTAGATAACGATAATTCGATTTATGTAATCACTGCCGGGAATCAGCCATTGGCTGGTAAATATGAAGAGGGCAACATTCATATTTTCACTTACGGCGATGAAAATAAACAGATCGTTTCCCCCGGACCCGTATTGGTAGATAACCAGAATGTGAAATGGCTAGCTGTGCCTGAGGGATTGTTAAGATTACCCTGACAGCCTCCTGATTCTGATCAACTTAATCGGGCAATGTATCTACCGATGGTTGTGCATAGTTCTCCTCTGTACGCATACGACGTTGTAACTCCGATAATAATTGCCGCACTTTTTTATCCACGACCAGTTTGGCACCCTTATTTACCTGCTGTTTACCCATTAACTCTTTAAACTTCTGGCTTTTTCCTTTCTGATCCAGGTTAATCGCAAATATTTCGCACCTGTATTCCCGGTCTCGCGAAGAAACCCTGAACCGAAAGGTCATATTGGTCTTTGTTTCCAATGTAACGGATGCTTCTCCTGTCAATTCCCCCGTGTCCATGTCATCGAGCCTGATTACCTGCCCGGAATCGCCAAGCATGTCTATTGCCCAACCCTGTGCTTTCCGGTGCAGATCAGTTTTACCACCACCGAGTGTTGTGTCAACAATAGAATACGATGCACTGTCGCTGTTAAATTGTATTTCCTGTGACTGCGCGGGTAACCATAATGCCAGCAATGCTCCGAACAAAATGTATTTCATGTTTGCGGGATGGGCAGTGTTTTATTACCCACATTGCAGATGCAATTTGAATACCGCGCATGAGGAACAGGGTAAGCACGGGTTCAGTTCTCTTTCAGGTGTGAGATCTGCTCCATCTCGCCGTCGGCTATTCTTACAGTGATCCAGTGTGTTGGCCTGGTGAGTTGTACCAGCGTAATAGTTTCCCGGCCGATTGTCAACTCCTGGGCACCGGTTATCTGATAGTCATAATAGGTCGACTTCACACTTTTTTTTGCATGTTCCGGCACCTGGCTGGCATTGTAGTATTTGAGAGCATATGTCATTGCTCCTTTTTTGTTGAAAGCGATTTTCTGCCTGATGTCATCTTCTTTGAAGTCGACAAAATAATGATCCTTGTGCTGGCTCCAGGATGCAACTGCCTCGGGATGCGATTTACGGAACTGACGGACAGCTTTTATATTGACGTCAGTTTCTTCAAGTGAACCAGGAAATGCTGCAGGTTCTTTCTCTGATAATGCAACTCCGTTTTTAAATTTTGATAAATTGGTTTGGGCGAACGATGCGTTTGCGGCTGTTGCCAGTGCAACACTTGTTACAATAGCAAATAAGAAATTTGATTTCATACTGTGTTTTTTAGATTGATGACCCGAAACTACAGCGCGGTTTCAGCCGCTTTCAGGCATTTTGACCAAACGACTTCTTTCATCGACATAAATCCACCATCAATTCATTTTTACCGTTCGTTGTCGACGAATGCCATTCGTCGACGAAATCCTGCCAGTGGTTGAATTTATATGTAAGCGGCCTCCAATACGGTATGCATTTAACTATCTTCATCGTGCAAAAGACTGCCAGCTCTGTATTATGAAAGAAGCCAGATGGATATTTTCTCATCAATGGAAATACCGCTTTAGCCGCCACATTATTTTCTGGTTGGTGTACGGCACTATATTTTTCATTCAGAGCCTTGTTCCGCGTACCTTAGATGATTTTTTTTACAGCGACATTTACCTCATTGCATTAACAAGCACAGTATGCTTTCTGCCAATGTGTTTGTATTCTTCATACATGGCACTGTATGTTGTATGGCCATTCTTTCTTAAAAGAAAAAGATATTCATCGGCTTTGGCACTTTTTGTTTTGATTTTTGCAACAGCAATCCTGATAAACTATGTTACGAGTGGTTGGTTTCAGAATAGTTACTACGTGCGAACTTCCGGAAGAGCATTTGGTTCCCAGCTGGGCCTCGGTTATCTGAATTCCATCTGGGCAATTACCGTCATGGCTGTTGCACTTGCCATTCGCGTAGGCAAAGCATGCTACATACAGAAGAATGAAAATGTCAATATAGCCCGGAGAAGCATGCGTACTCAGATTGATGTTGAAAAGTCGAAGCTTCGGCCCGCATACCTGTATAATTCCCTCAATCACATCCAGGATAAAACGCAGTCGGATTTTGAAGCATCTGAACAGATGATTCTTAAGTTGTCGGATTTTCTGAATTACACTTTGTATGAATGCGATGTGGAATTTGTTCCGCTCGACACAGAAATAGCAGCATTGATAGATTTTATTGAGTTGGAGAAATTGAAGACCGGCTCGGAAAACATCGTGCTTAACTGGGATACCGTAGAACATCTTGCCGTGCCGCCTATGATGATCCTTGCCTTTTTGCAGGAAGTAGTAATGCTTTCACGAAAATCAGAAGATTGTGAATGGCAATTATTCCTGCACGTTCGGGGAGATGCAGATGAAATATGCATTACTGCCGAAGGTTGGTACAGCGATGGTATGCCCGATCTGTCGCATGCCTCTGATAATTTGCGTCATCGCCTTCAAAGTGTTTTTGCAGACGATCTCTTCAGCGTTATCTACCGTGCTGATTCGAACAAATTCAACCTGTTTGTATCGTTGATGGTTTCGGATGTGATGTATCAACAAAAGAATGCAGTGTGATGACCTGGCACCAATTCATAATATCGCGCCAATCGCACCACCGGGTGCTCAGGCATGTATTATTCTGGGCGATTATCTACCTGCCGATGATCGGAATATCGTGTGTGCCGCTTTTCGAAGGGAAATGGAAGTTCATTCCTTCGTTTGAAAAGATATTTTACTGGCAATTCATTTACCTGCGGTACCTCGTGGTAGATATCTTATTCTCATACCTGGTGGCATATTATCTTATACCAACTTTTTTCCTCAAAAAGCGCTACACGGCTTTTGCTATATACACAGCCCTGGCTGTGGTTGGAGCGTACCTGGTTTCTGCGGTTTTCGCATTGGTAGCTTATAGTACGTACCGGTTGCCGTTGATGATGGATCTATGGAAACACACTCAGGTGTTCCTGAATTCTGGCGCGATAATCCGTTGCGGCATGTTCCTGTTTGTATTGGGGGTAAAAAATTATTATGTGCAGATGGAAGAACGTATCGACCTGTTAAAAGAAACAGCGAATGCAGAACTGCAATTGCTGAAAGCGCAGGTACATCCGCATTTTTTGTTCAACACCATAAATAATATTTACTCTTTCATGCTTACCCGCTCGCCGGAGGCTTCGCAGCTTATTGCCCGGCTGAAAGCAACAATGCATTATATGATTACCGATTGCGAATCTGCTACGGTGCCGCTTTCGAAAGAAATAAGTATGCTGAAAGATTACATCGGTCTTGAACGCGTAAGATATGGAAACCGGCTTCGGATCAACTTGCGCTTTCCTGAAGATGTTGAACATTACCACATAACTCCATTGATTCTCGTGCCGTTTGTTGAAAACGCTTTTAAACACGGAGCCAGTAAAATGCTCGTGGATCCATGGATTATCGTGCAGATGGATATCGGGCGCGATCGCCTGCGGTTTTTAGTGTCTAACGGTAAACCGCCCGAATACCCGCGTGCAGCCTTTAAAAGTGGGATCGGCCTTCGAAATGTGAGAAAGCGCCTTGAGTTGCTATATCCCGACCGCTATCTTTTGAAAACTGAAGAAACCGAAACAACGTATTCTGTGGAACTTATTATGCCGATAACGGCCGATAGCAGCCAGCATAGTAAGCAATTCGAAAACCAGGCAGCACTATTAACAGTATCATAGCATGAAAAAGATCAGGTGTATTGCGGTTGACGACGAGCCGCCAGCTTTGGAGATTCTCAAAAAATACATCAGCTCCGTGTCGATGCTCGAGCTTGCCGGCACCTGCAATAACGCCGTAGAAGCTATTAATGTACTCGGTACGCAGGAAGTGGACCTGCTGTTCCTGGATATTCAGATGCCCATGCTGATGGGCACCGATCTCATCCGTTCGCTCAGCAAACCACCGAAAGTAATATTCACCACCGCGTTCCGGAAATTTGCCGTGGAAGGATTTGAATTAAATGCGGTCGACTACCTCCTGAAACCGATTTCCTTTGAACGCTTTCTTAGAGCTGTAAATAAAATAATGAACGTATCTATCCAGCAGCCAATAGAGATGCCCGTTGTTCAGACTGCCACACCAGCTCCCGAATACGTGTACTTCCGGGCCGACCGGAAAATGTATAAAGTATCGGTGGACGAGATCATCTACGTGGAAAGTATGAAAGACTACATCAAGGTTGTAACAACCACGAGAACAATAATCACCAAACAATCCATCTCTTCACTGGAAGAAAATCTGCCGAACGACTTATTTGTTCGTATCCACCGGTCTTATATCGTTGCTATCCGGAAAATTCAGTCATATACCAGCGAACTGGTAACGATCGGAAAAGAAGAACTACCCGTTAGCCGGATGTACCGTTACGAAGTTGACCGTGCTCTCAAGTAAAAATTACGGTTACCTGTTATCCGGAATTTATTAACTTCAATGCAGGGTTTTTTCTCTCCCCTGTTTCTGCATTTCTCCTGCAATATTCAGGCATCTGGTAAACTGTGAAGGTTCATTGAACTTCATCGTGCGTGCAATCTGTATAAATTAATGCCGTGTTGGCTTAACTCCTGCATGCTTCCCCGGCTAATCATCAACCCCCAATAACTGCACAATGAAAATTGAACAGATTTACACCGGCTGCCTTGCGCAGGGAGCTTATTACATTCAAAGCGAAAATGAAGCGGTGGTGATTGATCCGCTACGCGAAGTGGAACCTTACCTGCAGATGGCAAAAAAATATAATGCCACTATCCGGTACGTATTTGAAACCCATTTCCATGCTGACTTTGTTTCAGGTCATATTGATCTTAGTGCGCGTTCAGGCGCGCCAATTGTTTTTGGTCCAAACGCAAGTCCCAATTTCCCGGCGATCATTGCAGCCGATGGTGACGAATTTCAAGTGGGAAGAGTGTTGTTCAAAGTAATACATACTCCCGGGCATACCCTTGAGAGCACCTGCTATCTCTTGCATGATGAGAACGGCAAACCTGTTGCGCTGTTTTCCGGCGATACTTTATTCATCGGCGATACCGGCAGGCCTGATCTTGCACAACAATCAGGAAACCTGTCGATGGAAAACCTTGCCGGCATGTTATACGATTCGTTACGGAATAAAATTATGTGTCTTCCAGACGACGTAATTATTTACCCGGCCCATGGCGCCGGAAGCGCTTGTGGTAAAAATATGAGCCGCGAAACCAGTGATACATTGGGTAATCAGAAGAAATTGAATTACGCACTCCGGTCCGGAATGTCAAAGACGGAATTTGTTCGCGAAGTGACTGCGGATTTAGCCGCACCACCTGCCTACTTCCCATTGAACGTGATGCTGAACAAAACCGGTTACGAAAGTATCGGCGAGGTGATCAGGAGAGGAAACCGTCCATTACCGCCCGCAGAATTTGTAAATGTGGCGCAGGCCACCAATGCCCTGATCCTTGACACACGCGACGCCCGGCAATTCGCAAAAGGGTTTATTCCCGGTTCTATAAACATTGGCCTGGATGGCAGCTTTGCACCGTGGGTAGGAGCGTTACTACCCGGCATTGATCAGAAGATCCTTGTGGTAGCGCCCGAATACAGGGAAGAAGAGACGGTTTCCCGACTTGCGCGCGTTGGTTACGACCAAAGCCTGGGTTACCTCGCTGGTGGATTTGCTTCCTGGAAAACCACAGGT
>JAFAGE010000425.1 GCA_023423015.1 Bacteroidota bacterium | reverse complement strand
CTCTTCATCCTCCGCCCTCGCCCCTTTCACCTCTCACCACAGCGTCGCCTGCTGCCCGGGCCTCATAAATTTTGAACAGTCGAGATCCAGGCGTTCATGCCCAAGGTTGAATTTTGTAGTGTATTTGCGGTATTGCTGGGCAATGATTTCGGCTATGTTGCCTTCGCCGCGCATTCGTGTTCCCCATCTGCTGTCGTTCACTTTACCTCCGTGGCTGTGTTCGATCATGTGCCAAACCTTATCTGCCCGATCAGGAAAGTTTTTATAAAGCCAATCGTGAAATAATAATTTCACGGAACCATTCAGGCGTATAAAGGTGTATGCTGAAAAAGTAGCTCCTGCTTCGCTGGCCATTTTCATGATGTCGTGCATCTCGTGATCGTTGAGGCCGGGAATCATTGGCCCGAGCATAACAACCATCTTCACACCGGCCTGGCTCATATCCCTGATCAAACGAATTCGTTGTTTACCGGTTGTTGTTCGCGGCTCCATGACACGCCTGAGGTCTTCATTGAGAGAAGTGACAGAAACAAGAATCGACACCAGATTTTTTGCTGCCATCTTTTTCAGCAGGTCAATATCTCTCAACATACCAGCATTCTTGGTGATCATGCCTACGGGCTGGTTGAACTCTAGGCACACTTCGAGCAGTTTCCTCGTGATGCCAAACTTCTGCTCTGCAGGTTGATAACAATCTGTGTTGCCGCTAAGTCCTATCGGTACAC
The DNA here is from genome assembly GCA_023423015.1 of Bacteroidota bacterium. Lineage (GTDB taxonomy): Bacteria > Bacteroidota > Bacteroidia > Chitinophagales > Chitinophagaceae > Flavitalea. Next base: position 12,708 of record JAFAGE010000425.1, on the reverse strand, counting down.
ATTCCCATTTGGGATTCATCAAAAATTTACGAAGCAGCTCAGGAGCGTTTTTCTTGACGATAATCCTGCGTTCAAAATCGAGACCTGCACTGTAACCAAAATATTCAAAAGAGTTTCTTGCATAGCAGTAAATACATCCATGTTCACAACCCTGGTAAGGATTCATGCTGTAGAACATGCCAACGTCGGGACTTTCAACTTTGTTCACCAATCCTTTTGCATGTTCTTCAAAATATTGAGTGGCCGAATTCGGGTCCGACCAATCATCAATACTTTCAACGTGCTCTCTTACTCGTTGCGTCTTAAGAAATTTATTTGGAGTATTTATCTGTGCACCGCGACCTTTCAGGTATCCCGGCCCTTCGGGTTCCTTCTCCTCAATCATCTTATAGTTCTTTTAGAAAAATAATTCTCCCTGCCGTGTGGCAACCGGCATATTCATAAACTCAAATCGTTGCACCACCTGGTAAGGCTTTTCGCCCAGGGGTCTTTTCAACATCAGCATACCATCGGCAATCATTTTTGAAGTGAAGTGCCTGTTCGAATATTCCAGCCATCCCTTCTCGTATTGCCAGGGCTGCAGCCTGCGTGCGATGGGAATAAATGGTTCAGAGATAAACAGCGGGTCGTGATCAGGATCTGCTTTCATCAGCTTCTGAACAGAACGCAATTCTTTAACAAGACCCTGCACCGGCAGACGTGTTGCTACCTGTATGTAGATGGAGTGCGTAGGAAAAGATCCGAAGTCCCTCAGTTCAATTTTGAATGGTGTTACACCCATCGCAATGTGCTGAAAGCGGTTGATCATCTTTTCTTCAAGCATTTGCCACGACACAAAACGCACGAGTGCCATGTGGGGCTTACCACTCAAAGGAAGGGATGGTTTGTACCTGTCGTTAAATTCCTTTCTGAGGCCGCTGATCCGGTTTCGAAGTTCATCGTTCGGCGTGATCACGAGGAGGTATTCGTTCAACCTGTAACCCGGCATGGAGGAAGATACCTTTTGCATAAGCTAAATTTGTTAGTCTAAAATACTAAATAATTTAGCAGCTACCAAATTCTTTTTTTGGTGAATAGGAGAAGTGCGGGCGGGGCAATGAGGGCGGAGGGCGAAATGGAGAGCGCAGAACGGAGAACGGAAAGCGGGAACCCAGAGGATGCAATCAAAACTGTTGTATAAGGCTTTTATGCCTGTTCCAGGTACGTTGATTCTACGTTGATGCTCCATTCATCGTCCATCACAAACTGGCAGAAGAATGGACAATTTATGGAAGATGAATGGAGGATGAATGGAAGAAGGCATAGGCAGAGTTGTCCTCCGAAGCTTCAGCTTAGGCGGAAGGGCAAAAAATGTTTCACTTTTCCTGTTCCCCAAGCTGCTCAAAAATGTAATAGAGCGGGGCTTCTTCCAGTATGCGTTTGTCTCCTTTTCCGTCGTTGCAGCGCCATTTAATGAGGCGGATAAATCCCCCTTCGATTTCAATCCCGGTCAGGTCCCCGTCGGAATAGCAGCAGCAACCGCTGTTGAAATACGATGGTTTTGCCATGGTTTTGATGATCTTCTTGCCGCGGTATTCCTGCTTACGGCGTTCAATTTCCTGTTCGATGGCTGCAACGTCGTCGGCATTTCCAGTTTCGTGCGCACGTTGCAGTTGCGTAGCGAGACGGTCCATATGATCGAGCGAGGCAAAAACGGGTTTATGGGTATGACCAGAAATGAAGAGCAGGTTGTCTTGCGTGGCGCTCCATTCATACATCAGGATGTTATGTTCATCCACCAGTTCAAATGATTCGGAGATCACATCTACAGTGATCTCCAGGAAGCGTTGGATGGGCGTCCAGATAGCAGCTACAAACCACTTGCTGAAAGCGTTTCCATCGCTGCGGCGGTCGCCCTGGTGACCATGAGCCAGGAAAATGGAAAACGTTTTTTCGTTATAACTGGTAGTAAGCAACAAACCTTCCTTCACTTCGAGCCTGGGGCCGAAAATTGGTCGGAGAAAAAGGTTTTGCTGGATGGCATAGTTCCACTCAAGGTCGTGGTTGCCGAAAATGCGATGGTACCTGCCCACCGCCTGGAACTGGGCCTCTTCGAGCAGGGTGAGCCGGTTCTTGTCAATCACCACGGAGGGTGAGCATTCCCACAGTTCTTCGCAATCGCCGAGGTTGATGAAGGTGAAACCTTCATCGTAGTAGTGCTGGAGGGCACACATGTAGTTGGTTTCGGTGTTCCGGAAGTCGTCGGCCTCATCTTTTGCTCCTTTGTGCTGGTCGGACAGGATGATGAATTTCGCTGTGTTAATGTCGAAAGGGATTGCCGGGGGGTATCCGTGTTTGCCTGCGCGGATGTTGTGGAGCAGCTGCGTGAGTGACGAAAAAATTTCATTTTTCCGGGGAGAAGAAGACAGTTTTCTGGCGAGCCAGGATACCGGTTTTCTCAATGTTATTTGGAGCAATTTCCTCATCCTGCATATGTAAATTCTGGTATATTTGTCCGGAACAATGAAAAACCGGATAATCAGTCATTTACCATTGATAGAAAATCCATTTTGGGCGTAAAAGTATCAACTGATGCTTATTTATGCCCTTTTTTATTGCTCAGTGCCGGAAGCGCACAAGATATTCATTAACAATAACGTTTATCAGTTGCAAAAAACTGGGCTGTGACTGAGGAGGCGAAGCTATCTCCCGACGTGAAAGTAAGCTGTAAATGTCCGTTCGCAACCCGTCAATTCCTTTGCTTATGAAATTACCTGTAAATGCAGCCATTTGGATCTTCGCTCTACTCATTTCGGGGTTAGTCGGCTGTGTTTCCTCCAAGAAGCTCACTGAGCAATCGATATATTTCAAGAATATCTCCGATAGTGTGTTGCAGCAGATGGGCACCGATTATCAGCCAATTTTCCAGAAAGGTGATATCCTGTCGGTCCATGTGTCAACGACAAATGAAACCAGTGCAAGGTTGTTTAACCAGGCGGCTCCTGTTACCCAGGCATCTTCGGGAAACAGCGAAGGCATGGGTTCCGCAGGCCCTGCACAAGGTTATCTCATCGACGAAACAGGAATGATTACATTTCCGCTGGCAGGTCGTGTGAAAGCTGCCGGCCTTACGCGTGCAATGCTTACCGATTCTATTTCTCAGCGACTGAGCCACTACATCGATTCTGCGATCGTTTCGATCAGGCTTCTCAACTACCGCATAACAGTACTTGGAGAAGTGATGCGACCTGGTACGTTCTCAATACCGAGTGAACGCGTTTCTATCCTTGATGCCATTGGCCTTGCAGGCGACCTCACTGTTTATGGAAAACGAAACAACATCCGTGTGATCAGAACTTCATCGGGTGTAAAACAAACAGCGACATTGAATCTGAACGAAGGCGATATTTTTAATTCACCATTTTTCTTTCTTCGGCAGAACGATATCGTGTATGTAGAAATGAACGAACGTAAAATTCCTAATACAGATCAGGCAAACCTCCGAAATATCAGCATCGTGGTTGGAATTGTTTCTGCGCTGAGTGTGATTATTACAACCATTAATGCGTTACGCTAATTACCAGATGGAAAAAGATCAAAATCCTGGTGCATACCTGAACAGGCAGGCAGAACAGTCGGGCATCAACGCCAAAGAGGTGTTGTGGAAGTATTTCCATTTCATCTGGTTGTTTGTGTTAACCATTGTGATTTCACTTGCAGTGGCATGGTTATACCTTCGCTATACAAAGCCGCTATACAGTGTGTCGTCAACGCTGCTTATTCGTAATGAGTCCAACAAAACAGGCGGCACCCGTGGGCAGGATATGTTTGCCGATATGGCACTTTTCCAGGCAAACACCAACAAACAAAACGAGATACTTATTCTTACTTCCCGTTCAATGATGGAACGCGTGGTGAGATCGCTGCACCTGCAAACGAGCTATGCTATTGTGGGTAAGGTTAAGTCAACAAACATATTCCCCGATACACCATTCGACCTGGAGGTTGTTAGTCTTAAAGACACCTTATTGCCGGTTAACCTGGTGCTGCATTTCAGTCAGGATTGGCAAACATTTACAATCGCAGAAAATAAAGAAGTTATCAATGTTGGGCAGGAATTCACTACACCATCCGGTAAATTCAAAATAAGGCCAAGACAGTCGTACTACACCAACAACATATTCCGCGATTTTGAAGTTGCCAGCATGCCGGTAGAAAACGCTGCTATGGCTCTTCGTGGGCGACTGGATGTGCGGCCTGCAAATGACCAGTCGAACGTACTAAGTCTTACGTTTATTCATGAAAATCCGAGGCTCGCAGCGTCTATCCTCAATGAGCTTATGAATCAGTACAACGATGCGGCAATTGAGGATAAGAATGAAATGAACCGGAAAATTCTTACGTTCATCAACGACCGGTTGGATCTTGTAGAAAGCCAGCTCGACAGTGTTGAAGGAAATCTGCAAAAATTCCGTAGCAGCAGGCAGGTAATTGATCTTTCCACACAGTCGGAGATGTACTTTGGCAACCTTACGCAGATCACCGAAAATATCCGCCAGCAGGAACTGCAGTTCCAGATAGCAAACCTTATTGAAGATTATGTTAGCAAGCCAGCCACGCGTCTCGAACTTGTGCCATCTACGCTTGGATTAACAGACCCGACGTTGCTGGAATTAACAGCTGCATATAACAGGTTGGTTGCCGACAGGCAAAAAGAGTTGCTGACCGGCGCAACTGTAAACCACCCGGGTGTAAAGAATATCGAAAAGAGCATTGAGGAAGCAAGAGTAAAAATGCTGCAAAACCTGGGCAACATCAAAAAGGTTTATGCGAATAATATCAGGGCGTTAAAGTCGCAGAGTGGTTCTATTAATCGTGAAATCGCTTCGATACCTGAACGTGAGAAGCTAAGCCGGGAAAGAGCAAGGGAACAGGAAATTAAACAGAACCTTTACCTCTACCTGATGCAGAAGAGAGAAGAGTCGGAGATTGCGCAGGCTTCAACCATTTCGAATTCCCGCATCATCGACAACGCATTAACCTTCTATACACTCATCAGTCCGATTCCGCTGAAGATATATGGCATCGCTTTGCTGGTTGGTCTCGTTCTCCCGGTTCTCATCATTTATGTAATAGACATTTTCAACGACAAGGTGACAACGCGGGCAGATATTACCAAGGGAACCAATACTCCTGTTATCGGAGAGATCGGTCACAGCGAAGATGAAAAAGTGTTGCTGTTTCCAAACAGTTCGCGCACCATCGTAGCGGAACAGATGAGAATATTGCGAAGTAATCTTCGGTTTGTGTTGGGAGAGAAAGCCGATGCACCTACCATCATCGTTACTTCTTCATTCAGCGGCGAAGGGAAATCATTCATTTCTACCAACCTTGGTGCTACGCTTGCTATATCAGGCAAGAAGACAGTGATTCTCGAGTTTGATTTACGCAAACCAAAAATTCTCGCGGGTCATTCACTTCCGATGAGTTATGGGCTCACCAATTACCTTGTTGGAAGTGCACAACTGGAAGACCTTGCACAGGTTGTTCCGCAGATTGACAATCTGTTTGTGATTCCCTGCGGACCCGTGCCTCCGAATCCTTCAGAATTATTGTTGACGCCGAAAATCGCAACATTGTTCACATGGCTGAGGCAGGAGTTCGATGCGATAGTTATTGACACTGCACCGGTTGGTTTAGTGAGTGATGCTTTCACGCTTAGCCAGTTTGCCGATGCTACGATATATGTGGTGAGACAACGATATACATTCAAGCGGCAGCTTGGATTTATTGAAGATCTCTATTCACAGAAGAAATTGCCTCATATGGGTCTGCTCGTGAACGACGTAATTGCCCAGGGTTCTCGTGGCTATTATGGTTATGGAGCCGGCAAGTATGGTTACGGATACGGCTATGGATATGGGTACGGCGCCTCATACTTCGAAAATGAGGGCGGCTCTAAACGCAAAGGATTGTTCCGCTCAACGAAACGGCATTTTACAGAAAATGAGAATGGCTGATCCTGATGGCAGAAAGAACTCTGATATTAATCGGCGGAGGGGGACACTGCAAATCATGCATAGATGTAATTGAAGCAGGTGGCCAATTCAAAATTGAAGGAATCCTGGACACCCCCGCAAATCTCGATAAAGAAGTCAGCGGGTATAAAGTGATCGGAACCGACGCAGACATCCCGAAGCTCGCTCTCCAGGGTCATCATTTCCTCCTTACAATGGGCGATATAGCGCGGACCGGAGTAAGAAAACAGATTTACAATCAACTTAAGGAATTGAAGGCTCACCTTCCTGTTATTATTTCCCCACGAGCCTATGTGAGCAAAAAAGCTACTATCGGCAACGGCACCATTGTCATGCACGACGCTTTAGTAAATGCTTTCGCTACAATTGCTGAGAACAATATTATCAACACCCGCGCATCAATTGAGCACGATGCAGAAATTGGAAATCATTGTCACATTTCTACGCACAGCGTTATTAATGGTGGTGCGGATATCGGCAATGAGGTTTTCATTGGCAGTGGTTCGGTAGTATCGAACAACGTAAGCATCCCTTCGAACACGATTATTGGTGCAGGAACAGTGATCTACAAAGCGATTTTCGAAGCGGGAACTTACGCAGGAAATCCATTCCGGAAACTCAATGGGTAACGTAATCATTATTGCAGAGGCAGGCGTAAATCACAACGGCAGTATTCACATTGCAAAAGAGCTGATTGATGTTGCCGCGGCTGCCGGAGCAGATTTTGTGAAGTTTCAAACCTTCAAGGCCAACAAAATAGCCAGCAGGTTTGCCAGCGCCGCTAAATACCAGAAGGCAAATACAGGTGCTGATCATCAGATTGCTTTTCTGCAGAAACTCGAACTCTCGGAACACGATCATAAAGAGCTGATCACCCACGCCAATAAAAAAGGCATTCAGTTTTTATCTACGCCTTTTGATCTCGATAGCATTGATCTTCTAATGAGGCTCGGCATTCGCCTCGGCAAAATTCCATCGGGTGAAATCACCAATCTCCCTTACCTGCAAAAGATGGCTGCGAGCTTTGATATGCTTATTCTTTCCACCGGCATGTCGGGATTGGAAGAAGTTGCAGCTGCAGTAGACGTGATACTGTCTACCGGTTTCCGCAGGGATCATCTCACCATTCTTCACTGTAATACCGAATATCCCACACCATTTGAAGACGTAAACCTTCGCGCAATGCAAACATTGGCCGATGCTTTCAATGTGCGCGTAGGTTATTCGGATCATACGGTTGGTATAGAAGTTCCCGTAGCAGCGGTAGCACTCGGTGCCGTTGTAATAGAAAAACATTTTACGCTCGACAGGCAAATGGAAGGTCCCGATCACAAAGCATCTCTGGAGCCCGACGAACTTGCTGCGATGGTAAAATCGATCAGGAACATCGAGCTGGCGTTAGGAAATAAAGATAAAGTGGCAAGTGCATCAGAAATAAAGAACAAGGATGTTGCGAGGAAAAGTATTGTTGCAGCAAGAAATATAGAAGCCGGTGAGATTCTTTCGGAAGAAAACCTTGCAGTAAAAAGGCCAGGGAATGGAATAAGTCCGATGCTTTGGAACAAAGTGATCGGGCAAAAGGCGAAAAGGCGTTTTGAAGCAGACGAATTAATCGAAATATGATCCGTAGCTATCAAAAACACATCATAACGACAGGAACTATAGCCAGGGAGGCTTTGAAACGTCTGGAAACTCTACCCGATGCAGAAAGTAAAACCCTGTTTGTGGTAGATGAATCTGCAAAACTTGTCGGAACAATAACCGATGGCGACATACGACGCGGCCTTTTGAACGACAGGGAAATTTCACATCCGGTAGAGATGTTTATGAACACGAACTACAGGTACATAACGCCTGCAGACCTCGAAAACAAAACGCTGTCGGCCTTCAGGAAAAAAGAGATTTACCTTATACCGATGCTTAACGATCGCAAAGAGATTGTTAAGATCATCGACCTTAAGTTTACACATAGTGTTATTCCTGCTGCAGCCGTGATTATGGCAGGTGGCAGGGGAACCAGGTTGAGCCCGCTAACCGACACAGTACCCAAGCCGATGCTTAAGGTTGGTAGTAAGCCGATCATTGAACATAATATTGACAGGCTGATTAAGTTTGGAATTACCAACTTCTATATCAGCGTCAAACATCTCGCGGAGCAGATAAAAGATTATCTCGGCAATGGTGAGCAGAAGAATGTAAAAATTACCTACCTCGAAGAAACGGTTCCACTTGGCACATTGGGTTCGATAACGATGATCCCCAAGCTTTCAATGGAACATCTGCTTGTGATGAATGCGGATATATTATCGAACATCGATTTCGAAGACTTCTTCCAATTTTACATCGAAAATGGTTCTTCGATGTGTATCGCGAGTATACCTTACCAGGTGAAAGTGCCTTATGGCGTATTGGAACTGAATCACGACAAGATTGTTTCCTTCAGGGAAAAGCCAACGTATACTTACTACTCCAATGCCGGCATTTACCTGATCAAAGGCGAAGTCAGAAATGGAATTCCGGCGCAGACTCATTACAACGCCACTGACCTGATGACTACACTGATTGATTCGGGGAAGAAGGTTACACATTATCCTTTACTTGGGTATTGGATTGATATCGGAAGGCACGAAGATTACCTGCGCGTGCAGGAAGATATTAAACATATCACATTCTGATGCAGCCTATGAACGTGCTGGCTGTGATACCGGCTCGCGGGGGCTCGAAGGGGATACCTGGAAAAAACATAAAGCCACTTCATGGTAAGCCGCTGATTGCATACACAATTGAATTTGTGAGATTGCTTTTTGATGAAAGAAATATTTGTTTATCCACCGATGATGAAGCTATCCGGAAAGTTGCTTCGGAATATGGACTAAAGGCACCTTTTCTTCGGCCAAAATATCTTGCTGAAGATAATAGCTCAACATACGATGTGCTGATGCACGCATTAGATTTTTATGAGAAAGCCGGACAAACGTATGATGCACTTGCCCTGTTTCAGCCCACTTCTCCTTTCAGATTGCGAAAACATTATACAGAAGCATTGAGTGTCTTCGACAAAGAGACTGACCTCGTGATGTCTGTGACCAGAACAAAGTCGAATCCATACTATCTTTTGATGGAGGAGGACAATGCCGGCTATTTGAAAAAATCAAAAGAAGGAAATTTCACAACGCGGCAGGAAGTGCCGGATGTTTATGAGATAAATGGTTCAATTTACATTTATAATATCGCTTCACTGAAACAGCATGGTTCAACTGCATCTTTCAAAAAGATGAAGAAATACATGATGGATGATATTTACCGCGTAGACATAGATGATATGACCGACTGGCTGTACGCAGAGTTTCTGCTGGAGAAAACCTTAATTGAATTTGACTCGTGAGATGCGGCTTTATAACAACTTCGAGAGCAGACTTTGGGATTTATCTCCCTCTCATCAGGGCGATTGAGCAGGAGGGATGGAAATATTATGTGTTCGCAGGAGGTATGCACACATCGTCGAAGTTCGGCCGCACTGTCGTTCTTATTGAGAAGGAGTACGGCATTGAGGTAAGTGAAAAAATTCAATCCCTTGTTGACGACGATTCACCTTCGGGAATCGTGCAATCGATGGGGGCTACTGTAACTAATTTCGGTTCTTTATGGAGCCGGTACAAGGATGAAGTTGATGTTGTTTTTGTGCTCGGTGACCGATTTGAGATGTTTTCTGCTGCAGCTTCCCTTCTTCCATACAACATTCCGATTGCCCATTTACACGGCGGAGAATCTACCCTTGGTGCAATAGACGACAAATTCAGGCACGCTATTACCGCGTTTTCTGATTTTCATTTTGCAAGTACAGAACAGCATGCCGCCAGGGTGGCGCAGATTGTTGGTAGTGCGAAAAAGGTGTATAACGTTGGGGCACTTGGTATCGACGGAATAAATCTCGCAGAATTATACAGCCCGGATGAGTTCAGCAAACTATTTGGGTTCAACGTGCGGGAACCATATGCATTGGTTACATATCATCCCGAAACAGTTGACCTGAGAAATGAAGAATTCGTGCATGAACTAACCGGTGCATTGAAGCAGCTTCCCTATAAAGTTCTCTGTACGCTTCCAAATGCTGATACACAGGGCTCGGTGATAAGAAATCAGTTGATGATGTTTGAAAAGGAAGAGCCTTCAAAAATCAGATGTTTTGAAAATTTAGGACAGCGTGGTTACCTCTCGGCAATGAAATACTGCCAAATGATGATCGGCAACACTTCGAGCGGCATTATTGAAGCGGCTTCTTTTAATAAGCCCGTGATAAATGTGGGCAACAGGCAAAAAGGCCGAACCGCTGGTGAGAACGTTTTGCACGTTCCCAATCAAACGAGCGCAATTGTTGAAGCGGTAGAATTTGTTGAAAAGAACCTGGGAGGAATGCAATTCCGTAATCCATATGGCGACGGTACAGCAGCAAATAAAATTATCGGCATCCTCAAAAAACTATTTTGATGTTTGAGTCTGACAAAGAGATTGCAGGCAGACATTATCCTCTTCCACAGATTCCGGACGACCGTAGGAATATTGACAATTTCCTGGAAAGGAATCGTGGTAAAAAAGTAGTGGTTGTGCAGGGTCTTGGATTCGTGGGGGCAGTGATGTCGTTGGTTGTGGCAAATGCCATTAGCGAAGAATATGCTGTGATCGGCGTCGACTTGCCTAAAAAAGATACATACTGGAAAATCAAATCCATAAACGATGGAATATTCCCGGTAATCTCGACAGACAAAAAAGTTGAAGAGTATTATAATGCTGCACGCGCGAAAGGAAACCTGTTTGCCACCTTCGATCCATATGCATACAAAGTTGCGGATGTTGTGATAGTTGACATCAATCTTGATGTAGCAAAAACATCATCGGAGGACTACAGTCTTGAAAATTACGACGTGAGTACAGATGCTTTCCGCAAAGCCATAGAAACAATTGCGACAAATTGCCGGCCAAATATCCTGGTTTTAGTTGAAACAACTGTGCCTCCCGGAACCTGCGAAAAGATTGTGAAACCGGTATTCGATGAGATGCTTAAAAAGAGACGAGTAGCTAACGAGGTAAAAATTGGCCATTCATATGAGCGGGTGATGCCTGGCCCCGGATATGTGGACTCGATTCAGAATTTTTATCGTGTATACTCGGGGATTGATGAAAAAAGTGCAAATGCTACTGAACAATTTTTGAGAACAATTATTTATACTGATAAGTTCCGATTAACCCGATTACACTCTACTACGGCGTCAGAAATGTCAAAAGTGCTGGAGAATTCATTCCGCGCGATGAATATCGCCTTCATGCAGGAGTGGACGGCTTTTTCAGAAGAAGCGGGTGTTAACCTGTATGAGATTCTCGATGCCATAAGAATGCGCCCCACGCATAAAAATATTATGTCACCGGGACTTGGTGTTGGTGGTTATTGTTTACCAAAGGATCCGCTGCTGGCCAGCTGGGCGCGTCAACGGATGTTTAATGGTGCCGGGCCACTTTCACAAAGCGTAGCGGCGGTGTCGATCAACGACCGGATGCCCATTCACACTTTTCAACTTATCAGGAACAAACTCGGAGGAAGTCTGAAAGGGAAAAGGGTAGCTTTCCTTGGAGTGTCGTACCTGAGTAATGTAGGAGACACGCGGTACGCACCGGCGGAGGTGCTGTACGATTTGCTGTTGGAAGCTGGTGCCGAAGTCCAATTCAATGATGCTTATGTGCCAATCTGGTCTGAGAAGAATCTTGCATCTCAATCTTTAAATCAATTGGTAGTATTCAGTCCCCAGGTTGTTGTATTCTGTACAAGACACGATTATTTCAGGAGTGATGAGGTATTGGAGCAGTTGATAGACAATTCAAAAGATTTGTTTGTTTTCGACGCCGTGGGCTTTTTAAACAAACAGGAAATAGATCGGTTCAACAAGCAATGTAAATTGTCTATCGTTGGAAGGGGTGACATCTGACATGTAGTTTTTATATTCTATGAAGAAAGTTTTACTGATAGGAGGAGCGGGTTTTATCGGGATGCGAATCGCGAAGTATCTGCTTGCCCAAAATCGTAGTTACGAAATTACTATTATCGACAGCTTTTTCAGGGGTAAAGCCGACGAGGAGTTGTTACGCCTGAAACACCAACATAACATCCGCTTAATAGAAGGTGATTGTACCGACCCATCTTCGTTTGATGCATTGGATAAAGACTACGATTATGTTTATATGCTTGCGTCAGTTGTGGGTGTTGAATACACGCGCGACATGCCGCACGAGATTATCCGCATCAACACGCTACTCATTATGAATACACTGGAGTGGCTCAGAAAAGCGAAATGCGGTAAGGTGTTGTTTACTTCTACCAGTGAATGTTATGCCGGCACAATTGAGGCATTTGGTTATAAAATTCCCACGCCCGAAGAAGTGCCGCTTTGTATTGAAGATATCAGCCATCCTCGTTTTACATATGCTGTAACGAAGATGCTTGGTGAATCTGGGTTTCTCAATTATTCAAAAATGCTGGGGTTTGAATGTGTGGTTGTAAGGTATCACAATGTATACGGTGAGCGTATGGGTTTCAAACATGTAATACCACAGGTGACACAACGATTTTTGAAAGGTGAGGAACCATTTACTATTTATGGATTTGACCAGACACGTTCTTTCTGCTATGTAGACGATGCAG
>JAFAGE010000364.1 GCA_023423015.1 Bacteroidota bacterium | reverse complement strand
CATCCCTTCAATGGGTGAAGAAGAATGGCTGGCAGTTAAAGAACCGATAGAAAAAGGCTGGCTTACACAAGGCCCAAAGGTGAAACAATTTGAAGACCTGTTTGCCAGCATGCACAACGTTAGCAGGGCGCTCGCTGTATCTAACTGCACCACCGCATTGCACCTTGCATTGCTGGCTTGTGGCGTAAAGGAAGGCGACGAAGTGATTGTGCCCGCGTTTACCTGGGTAGCTACTGCAAACGCAGTGTTGTATTGCAATGCAACACCTGTTTTTGTTGATATTGATACTACAACTTTCAATATCGACGTAGAACAGATTGCAAAAAAAATAACACCAAAAACAAAAGCCATCATACCGGTACACCTTTTCGGATTGTGTGCCGATGTTGACTACATACGAAAAAATTTCCCGCAACTGAAAATAGTTGAAGACGGTGCTTGTGCAGCCGGTGCCGCTCTGCATGGCAAACCTGCAGGCAGCCTGGGAGACGTTGGATGTTTTTCATTTCATCCGCGCAAATCTGTAACCTGCGGCGAGGGTGGAATGCTTACTACCAATGATGCAGACATTGCTGCACACCTCGACATGCTGCGTAACCATGGCGGTTCTGTTTCTGAAGAACAACGGCATCATGGCCCGAAGCCCTACCTGCTTGCTGCATACGACATTGTTGGATACAACTACCGTATGACAGACCTGCAAGGTGCTGTTGGATTTGTGCAATTGAAAAAATTAATGGGTTTCATCGACGAAAGAAACCAGTGGGCTCAATATTATTCGCGTGAACTTGCCGACATCAAATGGCTGCGCACACCTGTCGTACCCGATGGTTACAAACACGGATGGCAGAGTTATGTGACGTTTGTAGATGAGAAGATTGCTCCTATGTCGCGCAACGAAATGATGGAAGAATTGCAGAAGCAGGGAATCAGTACCCGACCCGGTACACATGCTGTCCACATGCTCGGCGCATATGTACAACGTTGCGGTTTCAAACCAAACGATTTTCCCGGGGCATTTGCGGCCGACCAATATTCGATGGCCATACCGTTGCACAACAAAATGGTTAAGGAAGACTACGACTATATCATCAAAGCACTAAAATCTCTATAATAGTGTGTGGCATTGCGGGCATATTCAACCTGAACGGACGGGCTGTAGCTGAAAAGCAGATCAAAACAATGACTCGCGCGCTCGCGCATCGTGGTCCTGATGGCGATGATGTGTTTGTAGACGAGAACCTCGGGCTTGGTCACCGCAGGCTTGCGATTCTGGATACCTCTCCGAAAGCTTGCCAACCTATGCCTTCAAAGAACGGTGAATGGGTGATTGTTTTTAACGGCTGTATCTACAACTTCCATCAACTTAAAATAGAACTGCAATCAAAAGGTCACAGCTTCGTATCTACAGGTGATACAGAAGTGATCGCCGAAGGATTGGCAGAATACGGACCATCATATTTTGAAAGACTCGATGGTATGTTTGCCATCGGCGCCTGGAACACGAAAACACGCCAGTTGTGGCTTAGCCGCGACCGTTTTGGCGTGAAGCCACTTTATTATTACCTGAGAAACGGAACGCTGCTGTTCGCATCTGAGATTAAGGCGTTTTTTTCGCATCCTGCGTTCGATCTGAAACTTAGTCTCGATTCGCTAAACGAATATTTTACATTCCAGAACCAGTTTTCCTACCGCACGCTTTTTGAGGGAGTGTATATGCTCCCCCAGGCTAATACGGTGTCTATTGACACTTCGAGCACTGATGTACTGCACCGGTCATGGTGGGACTACGACTTCTCGCAACCCGATAACAAAATCAGTTTTGAAGATGCGCGCGCGGAAACGAAGAGGTTGTTTTCAAATGCTGTTGCGCGCCAGATGGTGGCCGACGTTCCGGTAGGTAGTTATTTATCGGGGGGAATGGATTCCGGCTCTATTGCCGTAACTGCGTCAAAACACACCGACAGGTTGTACACGTTTACCTGCGGATTCGACATGAGCGAAGTGACAGGCGTGGAGGCAAACTTCGATGAACGCCGCGACGCGGAACTCACGGCCAACTTCATCAAATCAGAACACTACGAACAGGTTATGAACGCCGGCGATCTGAGCTGGTCGCTGCCTCGTTTGGTATGGCATCTCGAAGACCTGCGTGTAGGCATGTCGTACCCGAATTATTACATTTCCCGGCTTGCTTCAAAATTTGTAAAAGTTTGTTTGCAGGGCACCGGTGGCGATGAGCTGTTCGGTGGATATCCCTGGAGATACTACCGGATATTCAAATCACTTAGCCAGAAAAATTTCTTCGACCAGTACTACGATTTCTGGCAGCGCATGATACCAAATGGAAGACAGAAGGATTTGTTTAATGACGATATCCGCGCTTCCATCAATCCTAACGAACCACGCGAAATTTTTGAGCGTGTTTTTCTATTTAATAATAAATTAAGCTACGATTCGCCCGAAAACCACATCAACAATTCTCTGTACTTCGAAATCAAAACATTTCTTCCGGGTTTGCTCCTGGTAGGAGATAAGTTGTCGATGGCACACGGGCTCGAAGAACGTTTTCCGTTTCTCGACAACGAGCTGGTCAACTTTGCACAGAAAGTTCCTGTGCGCTATAAGCTCGGGAACCTGGAAGAGATGAAACGCATAGACGAGAATGAATTTCGTGGCAAGAGAACACTGTATACCGAATTCGATGATGGAAAGAATGTGCTAAGGCGTGCAATGGCAAACATTTTACCCGAGCGCATCGTTAACAGGAAGAAACAAGGATTTTCCGCACCCGACGAAAGCTGGTATCGTGGCGAAAATGCTGCTTATATGAAAGATCTGCTCCTGAACCGACGGACCGTAAGCACCGAATTTATCAGCAAGAAGTTCGTGAGCGAAATGATTGACGAACACATCAACGAAAAAATAAATCACCGCCTGCTTTTGTGGAGCCTGATGAATTTTGAATGGTGGTGCCGAATATTCCTTAACGGCGAACGCATCGAATAGTGGACAGACAACATATACTAGCATCTCATACGAATCCGCAACTGGCTGAACTGTACAGGTTGCTGGAAGAGCTGAAAACAACGCTCGACGGCGCCATGGAAGAACAGTTTAAAAGGTCATTGCCTTTTAACGAGGTACTGTTCGATCGCTGGAAACGTGCAAGGGCATTGGGCTTTGGCGAAGGTACTTCAGTGTACGACAGCGCCTGTTTCTTTGGTGACGTGAAAGTGGGCAAGAATACCTGGGTAGGACCTTACACCGTACTCGAC
>JAFAGE010000030.1 GCA_023423015.1 Bacteroidota bacterium | reverse complement strand
AAAGAACCCAAAAGCGACTATGCCGTTCCCTGTATCTATTTCTACGACAACAATGTGGTGGCAATAGCTAAGTCGCTGAAACCTAGCGCCCGTGGTGAGTATGAAATAACCGACATAAATAAAGAATACCTTCGCAGGGGCAAACTACAGGTGTCGAAATTAGATAGGGGTACTGCCTGGCTCGATACGGGTACCTTCGATTCGCTCATGCAGGCAAGCCAATTCGTCCAGGTTATCGAACAGCGCCAGGGAATCAAGATCGCCTGTATTGAAGAAATCGCGTACCGCAAAGGTTTTATCACCAAAGATCAATTGCTGGAACTTGCACAACCGCTTATAAAAAGTGGTTACGGCGAGTACCTGTTACGATTGGCTAAAGAACGTTAACTATAATTATTTAAATAGTAGAATGAAGAAAATACTGGTAACCGGCGGCTGTGGATATATCGGATCGCATACAATCGTGGACCTGGTTGAAAACGGATTCGATGTCATTTCTGTCGACAATAATTCAAGATCATCAGCAAGGATACTTGAAGGTGTAGAGAAAATCACCGGCATAAAAATCAAGAACTACAAGGTAGACCTCTGCAATTTCGACGACACCTTCGCCATCTTCCAGGAAAACGAAGACATTCAGGCCATCATCCATTTCGCCGCGTACAAAGCAGTGGGTGAGTCCGTAGAGCAGCCGCTGATGTACTTTGAAAACAACCTGGTTTCGCTTATTAACCTGTTGAAGTGTGTGAGCGAGTTTCACATACCTCACTTCGTATTTTCTTCATCGTGCACGGTTTACGGCAATCCAGACGTGATTCCCGTAACCGAGTCTACACCACCAAAACCTGCTGAGTCACCTTATGGCTACACCAAGCAGATGGGCGAACAGATCATCAACGAATTTTCTAAAGCTAATGCCGCACAGGCAATATTGCTGAGGTATTTCAACCCCGTAGGCGCACATCCAACCGCCTCCATCGGCGAATTACCTATCGGCAAACCTGCCAACCTGGTGCCTGTGATTACGCAGACCGCCATTGGCAAGCTGAACCAGATCACCGTATTCGGCGACGACTACCCTACCCGGGATGGATCATGTATCCGCGACTTTATTCATGTGTGCGACATTGCTCACGCGCACACGCTTGCTGTTCAGTTCCTGATTGAAGGCAGAAGCACCAAACGCTGTGAAGTATTTAACCTGGGCACAGGAAATGGGGTTACCGTTCTTGAAGCCATCAAGGCATTCGAAAAGGTCACCAACCAGAAGTTGAATTATGTAATTGGACCCCGCCGCCCCGGCGATGTAGTGGCTATTTATGCCAATAACGACTACGCCAGGCAGCAACTTAGATGGGAAACGAAATATTCACTCGAAGACATGATGTCAACAGCCTGGAAATGGGAACAACGCCTTAAAGTGGATGAAAAGTTTTTTCAAAGCAAACAGGTTGATTTGAATTAGGAACCAGTTTTCCTTTTCTTTGCAACTTGAAAAAACGAGGAATGTTAAAAGAAATTCAGTCTACCGGCCAGAAAGATACGCGCAGCGGTTTTGGCGATGGAATCGTTGAAGCCGCAAGAAAGAACAGCAATGTGGTGGCTCTTACGGCCGATCTCGCCGGCTCCCTTAAGCTGAACCAGTTTATCAAGGAATTTCCTGAACGATTTATACAGGTTGGTATCGCTGAAGCCAATATGATCGGCATCGCTGCAGGCCTTACTATTGGTGGAAAGATTCCATTTACTACAACATTCGCGAATTTTTCAACGGGTCGTGTTTACGACCAGATCAGGCAATCCGTAGCGTACTCCGGAAAGAACGTTAAGATATGCGCGTCGCACGCCGGTGTTACCCTTGGGGAAGATGGTGCAACACACCAGATTCTCGAAGATATCGGGATGATGAAAATGCTCCCCGGCATGACCGTTATCGTTCCGTGCGATTATAATCAAACTAAAGCCGCTACCATAGCTGTTGCCGAACACCAGGGACCCGTTTACCTGCGATTCGGCCGTCCAAGCTGGCCCATCTTTACTTCCGCAACCGAACCATTCCAGATTGGTAAGGCTCAGAAATTCTCAGAAGGAAGTGATGTGAGCATTTTCGCTTGCGGACACATGGTTTGGAAATCCATTGAAGCCGGCCGCATCCTCGAAGAGCAAGGCATTAGTGTGGAAGTAATCAACATACATACGATTAAGCCACTCGACACAGAAGCGGTTCTGCAATCGATCCGTAAAACGAAATGCGCCGTCACCGTTGAAGAACACAATATTATTGGTGGTTTGGGAGATGCCATTGCACAGGCATCAACACAAAACTTCCCCGTGCCGATAGAGTTTGTAGGAACAAAAGATACTTTCGGCGAAAGCGGCACACCCAATCAACTGCTCACGAAATATGGCCTTGATACGCCAAACATCGTGGAAGCAGCTAAGAAGGTGATCGGAAGAAAAGGATAATATTAAAGTGCTACTGTGGCATGTTTAATGTCGTGGTAAAACAGGAACGTCCAATGTTCTTCACCACCTTGTTTCCACCACTTGTGACGCAACTCCATGCATTTTTTGCCGTCGTAGTCGTATTTTGCCACATACCTGCTTTTCATTTGCTGCATCTGCGGCGCATCATCACCGCCGAAAAACACTGTTTTCCCTTGCGACTCTATCCAGAAAACCTGGTGAAACTGGCTGTGCGCATGCGTAACTTCATACCTGATGTAGTCATCAATTACACCATTGCCTTCAAGCAACGTTACCTGGGGAGCGCCCGACAGGCATTCCAGTTCTTTTGTTATGTATGATGATGTGTCTTTCGACAACGCAAGATCAAGTTCATCTTTCCGGATGTAGTAGGATGCAGATGGAAAGCTCAGTTGCACTTTACCGTTCTCATCCGTGTAGCTGACTCCACCTGAATGATCTTTATGCAGGTGCGACATCAACACTTTTGTTATGGAAGAAGGTTCAATACCATTATCAATCAGGTTCTGATGAATCTGCATTCTGCCATCTTTTGTCCGAAAACCGAGTCCGGCATCCAATAAAAGAACGTCGCGGTCTGTAACCACTACAAAGGGTTGAACTTCTACCAGCAGACTGCCGCGTGATCTTTGCTGAAGACTGTCATTCTCTTCATCAAATGGAACAAACACTTTCGTCTGGTCGATCGTAAACGAGCCTTCACTTAACGGAATTATCTTCATGCAGCAAAAGTAGCAACGTCAGATTAAAACGTTTCAGCTTTCACATTTCTCTACCTGAGCACCATCTGCCGGTCTGCATCCAGGCGGATCAGAATAGCCAGCATTACTGAGAAAGTGATCAGAGATGTGCCACCATAACTAATAAATGGCAGGGGAATACCAATCACTGGCGCCAGGCCAATGGTCATACAAATATTGATGGCAATGTGGAAGAACAATACGGAAGCAACACCATAGGCATAACAACGGCTGAATACACTTCGCTGTCGTTCGGCGATGTTTACCATGCGCATCAGCAGGAACAGGTAAAGCACGAGGAATATCAGGCTGCCTACGAATCCAAAACCTTCTCCTATTGTAC
The DNA here is from genome assembly GCA_023423015.1 of Bacteroidota bacterium. Classification (GTDB taxonomy): domain Bacteria; phylum Bacteroidota; class Bacteroidia; order Chitinophagales; family Chitinophagaceae; genus Flavitalea. The sequence goes on along the minus strand of JAFAGE010000030.1, from coordinate 13,751 downwards.
AAAAGATGAAGTCGGTGCGTTGCTCAGGTACAAAATCGAAACGTGTTTGGGTGCCTTTTAAAAATCCTCTTCCTGCAAAACCACCACTACCTATTGCTATTTTACTCTGACGAACATTGTAATCAGTATCCTTTGGTTTGGTCGAAGCCATATCATCTCCCACATTGTTCACTTCGGCATAGGGGTTCTCACGGCCGATAAGCGAAAATATCCTTTCCACCTGGTGCTGTTGCAGCACATGGGTAAACATAAATGGAACGGCAAATCGCTGTATACTCACACAAACCATCCACACGAGCACAATGCCCACCAGCACCTGTCTTTTTTTCCTGATTTGCCTGCGAAGCAGATAAGCTGCCACTGCCGCAATAAGTGTGAGAGCAATCGCCAGTGTATTCTTTTCAACCAACAGAGTAGCTACAACCAGCACAGCGAAAGAGAAACCAACAATCAGGTAAATCGCCGGCAAACCTTCACGGAACATTACCAGGAAGAATGCAAAAAATACAAGAGCAAGACCAGTTTCTTTCTGTGCGATGGTAATTAATGCAGGCAGCAACACAATTCCTACTGCAATGAGCTGAGAACGCGGTTTATTAAAGTCGGTTTCAACGCGCGACAGGTATTTTGCAAGCGCCAGGGCAACAAATACTTTACAGATATCAGCGGGCTGAACCTGGAATCCACCAAACCGAATAATAGACTCGGTACCCTTCACCTCGGTGTGAAAGGGAAATACAAGCAACAACAGGAATATACCGAAGGCATACCAGATGTTTGCCGTTGCCGTGAAGAACTTACTGTCGGTAAGCAGGATAAATAACCCAATTACAAGCGATATGATGAAGAAGAAAAACTGCTTACCGTAATCGGTGCGTAGCTTCAGGAATCCATCCAGCACATTTTCACCTTCGCGGTAAGTAACAGAAAAGATGCTAAGGATGCCAATGGCAACCAGCGCCACATACAACCAGATCATGATCCAGTCTACCCCTTTTGAGATGGTTGCGTTACGCTGACTCATGATGTAATTGATTTTACTATACGTTGTCGCGAAACATCAAACGCGTAGTCTCGTCTGAAACGTGTATTTGGAACCTTTTCAGGCATCCTGCCACTGTCGTGTCTCGGCTTTGATATTATTGCTATCGGTTCAGCCTGCTCTCCTGTTGTAATTACTTTAGCTGATTTCTTCACGTCGTTCTCGTGATAAGGTTCAACACGAAACGATTTATTCAGGAACTTACGGATGTAGCTGCTATCCTTCGTCATCTCGAACCACTTGAATGCGCGTGTAGAATCTTCTATGTACTGCAACCTGTTCAGATAACCCGGCATAAGGTTGGCCGAAGATATCCGTTCAACTTCCTTAACTCTTTCCGGACGCAGCGTATCATTCAGGTATTTTTCCATCATGAGCGAAGCAATTGGAGCAGCCCATGTAGATCCGAATCCTGAGTTTTCAACAACCACTGCGATCGCAATTTTCGGGTTTTCGCGAGGGGCAAAACACACGAACATTGAATTGTCTTTCAGCTTTACACGTCTTTTGTCGATGATGCGGTATTTTTCAGCAGTTCCGGTTTTTGCGCAGATGTTAATTCCGGGAATCATTGCTGCGCGGGCAGTTCCGCGTTCTACAACATCCTGCATCCCGCTGATTACTGCCTCGTATGCTTCGTTGGAGATGTTAGTGAGCACTTCGTGTTTTATACGAAACTTCCTGAGTAAGGTATCTGTTTCGGCTTCGTTTTCGATATTCTTCACAAAGTGAGGGAGATAATAATATCCCTTATTAGCAACGATACACATGGCATTTGCCAGTTGCAATGGTGTCGCCTGCATCATATCCTGCCCGATTCCGAGCGTAACGTTGGTGCACGAATTCCAGCTATTACGATAAACGCGGTTGTACACGCTTGTATCCGGAACAAGGCCCTTGTCTTCACCGGGAATGTCTACCCCTATTCTCTGTCCGAGTCCAAACGCATTCAGATATTCCTTCCAGTGCTGGTAGCCTTTTCGTGTTCCGTATCGTGCATTGTCAACAGTGAGCCGGTATATGTGCGTGTAATAAGTGTTACATGAATTTGCGATCGATAACCTCAGGTTTGCTGCGTGTCCGGGATTTTTGTGCGTGCACCTTACCGGACGGCTGCATCCATGGTAAGCGCCCGAACAAGCAATTCCCGTGTTTGCATTGATCACTCCTTCATCGAGCGCCACGAGCGCCCCAAGTGGCTTAAATGTTGAACCAGGCTCATAGTTTCCCTGCACGGCGCGGTTGAGTAGCGGACCGGCTACGTCGAGCACAAGACGGCTATAATTTTTTTGCTTGTTTGGACCTGTAAGATCATTGGGATTGTAATTCGGGCCGGAAGCCATCGCAATTATTCCTCCTGTTTTCGGATCAATGGCCACCGCTGCGCCTACTTTATTTGTCATCAGTTTTTCAGCAAGCTGTTGTACTTCGATGTCAATATATGTATGCAGACTCCGGCCCGCGATTGCAGCTGTATCAAATAAGCCGTTTTCATAGCTTCCTACCAGGCGGTTCTTATTGTCTTTAAGCAGGTGGTTGATGCCGCGTTGACCCATCAGCACACTTTCATAATACGCTTCCAGGCCGCTCCTGCCCACATAGTCGCCCATCATGTAAAATCCTTTCGAACGTTTGATGATGTTGCTATCAGCCTCACCAACGTATCCCATTATGTGCGCGGCTGCATTGTAAGGGTAAACGCGAACTGGTCGTTCTACCAATGCAAAACCGGGAAATTTCCAGATGTTCTCATCCAGCCTGGCATAAATATCGGGTGGCAGAAGATCCTCATAAATCGAAGGGCGGTAGCGGCCGTTTTTGATACGCGCATCGCGCATGCGGGCAATAAACTCTGCTGTGTCTATCTGCAGCAGGTTGCAGAGGCTGGCCGTATCAATATTCTTAACCTCGTTTGGAGTAACCACGAGGTCGTACATAATCGTGTTATTTAAAATCGCTTTGCCTTTCCTGTCGTAGATAATACCACGGTTCGGGTACACCACCTTTTTGAAGACGGCATTATTCATTGCAAGCTGTTTGTAATTGCCCGACAGCACCTGCAGGTTAAACAGCTGAATGATAATGATGAAAAAAACGCCGAGGAAGATGAGGCGGATGATTGTACTTCTCGACTGGTTAAATACCGACATAGGATGCTAATGGATTATGCTGTGTTGGTCCGGAACTTCTCTTTTCTGTAAAACAAGATTTCTGTTACAAAGATAAGTAGCATACTCACTCCGGTGCTTGCCAAAACTTTGCCTACAAAATAGATGAACGTACCAAAATCAATCCACTCTAAAAATACAAGATATCCGTTGTGGATCAATGTTAAAATAAAAACATATGTAGCGTACGGCACAAGACCCATGCTGGTAACGGAAGGAGAACTGTAGTTCTGTTCTGCGCCTTCCTGCCTGATCAGGATATTTACGAGAAACGGACGCAGGTATGCAATCAATGCACAAGGTGCAGCGTGCAAACCGGGAGTTTTGGTAAAATAATCAAGTGTAAGACCAAAGAGAAACCCGATAAATGTAAGACTGATGCGAGGAGTATTGAATGGTAACCACAGGATAAACAGGAAGTAGACATACGGCACTATAAACTGGTGCAGCGGTTTTACCTGGAACAGGACAAACACCTGCACCAGGATAAAAAGTATGTACCGGATGATATTTTGAACCAGTTTACTCATTGGTTTTTCTTGTCGCTTCTTCCAGGCGCTTTTGTTCGTCTTTCTGAAGATTGTCAACTACCATAACGTACTCCACATTGTAAAAATTGGTGGAAGGTTTTATTCTCAACGAAAGGAAGTTGCTTGTTTTGTCTTGTACAATTTCAGTTACCGTTCCGATCATAATGCCGGGAGGAAAACTAAGCGAGTACCCGCTCGTGACTACCGAATCTCCTTCCACTACTTTGGCGCTTTTCGGAATGTTCATCATGCTGACCACATCGGCCGATCTTCCATCCCATTGCACCCTGCCGATTTCGCCTCCTTTTTTGAGTTTGGCACTTACACTGCTCTGGCGATTCAACATGGTCATCACAACCGCAAAATTTTCGCTGGTGTTTACTACCATACCCACAACACCTGCGGCGCTGATCACACCCATGTCTTTGCGCACACCCTGGTTTTCGCCACGATGGATGGTGATGTAATTATTCTGAAGAGCCACTGAATTGTTCACCACTCTTGCACTTCGCCATGTATAACGGCGCGCAGAAGTAACTGTGTCAATTCGAACTGTATCGGTAATGGTTTGTATACTGCTGTCGGGAGGCTGAATATTTGAAGGCAGTTCGTTCAGCAGCGCTTCATTCTGCGCAACCAGCGTTTCGTTCGTTTTCTTCAGGTGAAAATAGTATTGCACATTGCTGTACCTCGAACTTACACGGCCTGTAAGTTCATTGGCAAACCCCATGAAGGCAGCCTCATGTGTTTTGTTGTACCTGAATAAAAAGGAAAGCGCGATAATCTGCAACACCAGGAAGAACAGGAAGTTGAAATACCTTCTGATGAAGAGAAATATGTTACGCACAGTGGGTTATTGGTTTTATTACCGCATCACAAAAGGATACCGGTCATAATGCTTGAGTGCGAGACCAGTTCCTCTAACAACGCTTTTTAATGGGTCGTCAGCTACGTGTACGGGCAACTTTATTTTCTGGCTGAGCCTCTTATCGAGCCCACGAAGCAGTGCTCCTCCTCCGGTGAGGTAAAGACCTCTACGGTAGATGTCGCCCGCAAGTTCAGGTGGGGTCATTTCAAGAGCTTTCAATATAGCCTCTTCAATTTTGAATATACTTTTATCCAGTGCTTCCGCAACTTCCTGGTAACTTACCATGATCTGTTTGGGAATACCGGTTACGAGGTCGCGTCCATTCACCGGCATGTCTTCCGGAGCTGTCTCCAGGTCCTTCATGGCCGCACCGATGTTTATCTTGATCTGCTCTGCCGTTCTTTCCCCAATCAACAAGCTGTGATAGCGCCTGAGTGCCTCCATGATGTCGGCAGTAAATTCATCACCTGCAATACGAATCGACTGGTCGCACACAATACCCGCAAGGGCAATTACTGTAATACCGGTGGTACCACCCCCAATGTCGATGATCATATTACCCACGGGTTCTTCCACGTCGATACCGATACCTAATGCTGCGGCCATTGGTTCATGCAGCAGGTACACTTCCTTCGCGCCGGCCTGTTCGGCACTGTCGCGAACGGCTCGTTTTTCAACTTCGGTGATACTGCTTGGAATGCAGATCATCATCCGCCAGCTAGGTGGAAACAATGGTTTCTTGGGATAGATCATTTTGATCATTTCCCTGATCATCAGTTCGGCTGCGTTGAAGTCGGCGATTACGCCATCCTTTAGTGGCCTGACCGTGCGAATACTTTCGTGGGTCTTTTCGTGCATCATCAGGGCTCTTTTTCCAACGGCCAGAACAGTTTTCGGGTTGTTCCGGTCAAGCGCTACGATGCTGGGCTCGTTCACTACAATCTCTTCATTATGAATGATCAAGGTATTTGCGGTACCGAGATCCATCGCTATCTCCTGCGTTAGAAAATTGAATAATCCCATTTTATCACGGTCAGATTTTAAAAAAGCTTAACGGCTGCAAAATTCACGGAAATAATCCGAATTAGCAAAGTAAACCATTGACTTGCAATATAAACTACAAATGGAGGCTATTTATTTTCTTTGCGGGTGCCGAAGAGCCAATTTTATTTAAAATATATAAAGCTGAGAGAGAATTCCTGTTCAGAAAATTATCCTTTCACTTCCTTGAATTCGAATCCTATATCCTTCCTGTAATACATTCCGTCGAAGTCAATTTCACCAAGTACGTCCACCGCGTTGTCTACCGCCTCCTCAATCGATTCACCATATGAGGTTACGCACAACACACGGCCCCCACTGGTTACCGTCTCTCCGTCTTTGATTGCCGTTCCTGCATGAAACGTCATTGTGCCGGGCACTTTGAAATGCAGGCCGCTGATCGGATAACCTTTTTCATATGTTCCCGGGTAACCACCACTCACCGCCATCACCGTGCAGGCAACGCGTTCATCTTCCTGGATTGTTACGCCCGATAACTGTTGTTTGGCAACTGCCTCGAATATATCTGCGAGGTCATTTTTGATCCGCGGAATCACTACCTCTGTTTCGGGGTCACCGAGGCGACAATTGTACTCAATCACGAATGGCTCGTCGCCAACCTTGATAAGGCCTATAAATATAAACCCACGATAGTCAATACCATCTTTCTTCAAGCCCTCTACCGTTGGCAAGATCACCTTCTCGTTCACCTTCTGCATAAATGCTTCGTCGGCAAATGGTACGGGACTGATTGCACCCATTCCACCCGTATTCGGACCCTTGTCGCCCTCATTCGCTTTTTTATAATCCTTCGCAGCCGGCAATACAATGTGATTCTTTCCATCGGTGAGTACGAAAACGCTCAGCTCGATACCCGACAAGAATTCTTCAACCACCACTTTCTTACTTGCCTCACCGAATTTGCTTTGCTGAATCATCAGCTCGTATTCGCTCATGGCTTCCACGTACGAATGGCAGATCATCACCCCTTTACCTGCTGCAAGTCCGTCGGCTTTCAGCACAATCGGCAACGGATGTTTCTGCAGATACGGTATACCATCGTTGAAATTGTCGGTATTGAATTCGCGGTAGGTGGCCGTAGGTATGCCGTGCCGCATCATAAATTCTTTTGCAAATGATTTACTGCCTTCAAGTTGCGCACCTTTGGCAGTGGGACCTATAACCGGAATGTGGCGCGTGGTGGAATCGTTCTGAAACTCGTCGACCACCCCTTTAACCAGGGGCTCTTCAGGACCGACAACCACAATGTCGACGTTCTCTTTTAAGCAAAATTGCTTAAGCGCCTGGAAATCGTTAACCCCTATTTCAACATTGGTACCGCACTCAGCAGTACCAGCATTGCCAGGTGCTATGAATAGTTTTTCACAACGCGGACTTTTGGCAAGCTTCCACGCCAAAGCGTGCTCTCTGCCTCCCCCGCCTAATATTAGAAATTTCATGTTTTTTATAGGGGTTTTAAAACGTGGGCAAATTTCGTGATCCCATGTGGATTAGCCAATTTAATATAGATGTATGGCAAGCACCACCACATTTTATACTTATTTTACGCTGTCATAGTTCTGCAATCGGCATAATTTCCTATCATAGCGCATGATAAACGAAAGACCACAGAAAGGGCACCCCGCAGGATTGTACGTGCTTTTTGCGACTGAAATGTGGGAGAGGTTCAATTATTATGGCATGCGTGCCATCCTGATCCTCTTCATGACGAAAGCCCTGGCTTTCAACGACGCTTTTGCCTCCAATCTTTACGGCTCCTACACCGGGCTCGTTTACCTGACACCGCTTATCGGAGGCTATGTAGCCGACAGGTTCTGGGGAAATAAGCGCTCAATTATCGTGGGCGGCCTGATCATGGCTATCGGCGAATTCCTGCTGTTCTTCTGCGGCTCCCTTTACGACACTTCATCCAGCCTTTCAACACTCCTGTTTTTTTCGGGCCTCGGCTTTATGATCGCCGGTAACGGTTTTTTTAAACCCAATATCTCCTCCCTCGTTGGACAACTCTACCCCGCAAACGACCGCCGCATCGACGCGGCTTACACAATATTTTATATGGGCATCAACGTCGGCGGCGCACTAGGTCCGCTGGTGTGCGGACTCGTTGGTGACACAGGAGATCCCCGCGATTTTAAATGGGCGTTCCTCGTTGCCGGTATCGGAATGTTGCTCAGCGTTATCGTCCAAAAGCTTTACCAGGATAAATACGTTCGCACTCACGATGGAAAACCGCTTGGAGAAGCTCCTGCCAACACATCGGCAAAATGGAGCAACCCGGTTTATGTTGTTGCAGGTTTGCTGTTGTTCGCAGCGCTATCAATCGGGTTATTATATGTTGATGCAAATGTTTTCAGCTTTCTATCATACCTCCTTATTGCGTCGGTAATATTTATTGCTGTCGTTTTGTTTTCGGATAAGACACTTACCCGCCCGGAAAAAGAGCGCGTTGCAGTTATATTCATCGTTGCGTTCTTTGTGATCTTCTTCTGGTCGGCTTTCGAACAAGCCGGTGCGTCGCTCACTTTATTTGCCGACAGGCAAACAGACCGCTCCCTCAGCTGGGATCTCAATAAGAATATCGTATACATACTTTCAGCTGCCGTACTTGCAGGTCTCATCTGGCTCTGGAAAAAAGCTTCGCGTGCATTTGCAAAAAATGACCGTTCGCTTTTGAATGGAATTGCTACCGTTATTGCATTGCTGATCGGTGGACTGGTTTATTCCAATTTCGAATTGGCACGCAGCGCAGGATCAACCATTGTGATGGATGAAGTACCGGCCAGCCTCTTTCAATCGCTAAACTCAATATTTGTTATTGTGTTCGCACCCATATTTGCGTGGCTTTGGTTGAAGATGGGTAAACGGGAACCTTCAGCACCAACAAAAATGGCCATTGGTCTTTTGCTGCTCTCCCTGGGATATGTCTGGATTGCATTCGGAGTAAAAGATGTTTCGTCTACAGCAAAAGTGAGTATGATCTGGCTCACAGGTATGTATGCCCTGCACACCTGGGGTGAATTGTGTTTGTCCCCCATAGGATTGTCGCTCGTTAATAAATTATCGCCATTGAAATTTGCATCGTTACTGATGGCAGTGTGGTTCCTGGCCAATGCCTTCGCGAATAAACTCGCAGGCGTTCTGAGTGCGCTCTATCCCGATGGAAAAACAACTTATTTCCTCGGATTTGAAATGAACACGATGTACGATTTCTTCATGTTGTTTGTATTCATGGCAGGTACTGCTTCGCTGATCCTCTTTCTGCTTACAAAGAAACTTCAACAAATGATGCACAACAGAGACAACAAAACACCCACAGATGTCTAAGAAATTTCAGCCCTTTATCGCACCGGAACAAAACGTTGCGGAACTCACCGTTAAATCGATTCTTCTTGGATGCCTGTTCGGGGTAATATTCGGTGCAGCTACGGTTTACCTCGCGCTGAAAGCAGGCCTTACAGTGAGCGCATCTATTCCAATTGCAGTTATTGCAATCACCCTCGGGCGCCGTTTTTTTAAAACAACGATTCTCGAAAACAATATTATCCAGACTACAGGTAGCGCAGGCGAAAGTATCGCCGCCGGTGTGGTGTTTACTCTACCCGGATTTTTGTTCCTTTCGTCTCCAGGCAGTGCCGACTATTTCAATTATGTAACCATTCTCACGCTTGCAATAATCGGAGGTCTGCTGGGCACATTGCTGATGGTGCCGCTCAGGCGTTCGCTGATAGTTAACGAACACGGAAACCTTCCTTATCCTGAAGGAACTGCCTGCGGTGATGTTCTAAAAGCCGGTGAAAAAGGTGGTGAATTTGCCCGAACAGCATTCTGGGGGTTAGGTGTGGCGCTGCTCTATGCCATACTGCAAAAAGTGATGCATGTGATTGCAGAGGTGCCCTATTACATGACTCAACAGGCAAACAAATTCTTCCCTTCTGCAAGAATAAGCGGCGAAATCACACCAGAATATCTTGGCGTAGGATACATCATCGGCCCACGCATCGCCGGTGTTCTTGTTGCAGGTGGAGTGATGAGCTGGCTGGTTTTTATACCGCTTCTCGCCACACTGATTCCCCCCGATACAATTGCACTGCAACTTGTGAAACTGGGTTACCTGGCCGACATTAACACCGCAGGTGGACAGGGTGTATGGGATCCCGAAAACCATCGGTTTGCCAATTACTCTTCAGCAATCTATTATGCATTTATCCGCCAGGTGGGTGCGGGTGCAGTAGCCGCTGGCGGTATCATCACGCTCCTTAAAACATTGCCAACCATCGTCAGCTCTGTAAAATCGAGCGTGCAGTCAATCAGGAAAACAGCTGGTGCCGACGATGTTAAAACGGAAAGAACCGAGCGCGACCTCAGCATCAAATTTGTGGGAATAGGCAGCCTTGCATTGATTGTTTTGATTTCGATATTGCCCCAGATTCCCGGAGACTCCATTCTGCAAAAAATTCTTGTAGGTATCCTTGTGGTTGTATTCGGTGCGTTGTTCGTTACTGTTTCTTCACGCATTGTGGGACTTATCGGCTCATCAAACAACCCGATAAGTGGGATGACCATCGCTACGGTTATGGGTACCAGCCTGATATTTCTCAGTGTAGGTTGGGGAGGGCAATCGTACGAACCACTCGTGTTGGTGGTTGGTGGTATGATCTGTATTGCTGCAGCAAATGCCGGAGCTACATCGCAGGATCTTAAAAGTGGTTATATAGTAGGTGCAACCCCGCGCAACCAGCAGATTGCATTGTTCATCGGTGCAATCGTTTCTTCAATTGTAATCGGATTAACTATAAAATTCCTCGACAGGCCCACGCTTGAAATGACGCAGCAAGGCATTGAACACGCCATCGGAAGCGAACAGTATCCAGCCCCGCAGGCTACGCTGATGGCTACACTTATCAAGGGAATTTTATCTCAGAACCTCGACTGGCAATATGTATTTGTCGGAATATTTCTCGCTGTGGTAATGGAGCTCTGCGGAATCAAGTCGCTGAGTTTTGCAGTGGGAGCATACCTTCCCTTGTCTACTACTCTGCCTATTTTTATTGGTGGCGCGATAAAGGGAATTGTTGAGGCAAGGTCCAAAAAAACCAAAACCTCCATCGATGCAGTGGAAGAAGAAGAACTCGGTAAAGGCAACCTGTTTGCAACCGGCCTTGTTGCGGGTGGAGCAGTAGCCGGCGTACTCATCGCCTTCCTGGCAGGTTCCGATTCTGGTTCTGCCTTCCTCGCAGCAGTAAACCTCGAAGAAGGGCTGATACATTCACTCGGCGAAAATGGCTATTTCGTTCTGGGTGTAATTTTCTTCGCCCTGATGGCATGGATACTTTATCGCGTTGGCAGGGATAAGAAGAGTGAGAGGTGAGAGGTGAAAGGTGAAAGGTGAGAGGCGAAGGGCGGAGGGCGATGGGTGAAGGGCGGAGGGCGAAGGGCGATACAATGCTTACGGTTTGCGGGTTTAATGTCCGCGGACTTTTGTGTACCCTTGTTTTTTAAGCCACTCAGTTATTTTTGTGCGGTGATCGCCCTGGATTACTATTTCACCATCTTTGACGCTACCACCTGTGCCGCAGTGTGTTTTTAATTTCTTGCCCAATGTTTCGAGATCATCTTCACTCCCGATAAACCCGTATACTACCGTAACTGTTTTTCCTCCACGGTGTTTTGTTTCCAGGCGGATACGTAATTGTTGTTCTGACGGAGCCAGCGTTTCCTGCAATTCGCGGGGATCTTCCGTTGGCCTATACGACGGATCGGTAGAATACACAATACCGCCTGTCTGTGGTTTTTTCTTAGACACTTTAAATCAATTTTAATCAAACCTCTTACACCTTTCACCTCTCACCTCTCACGTCAGCCGTTTCACATCACTGCCCCTGCGCCAAACTATATCCCTTCTTATCTCCCCACATATTCAGCAGCTCAAGGCTGGGTATTTTGAAATCGCCACTGAGGCTCACATACAAACCAATTACATCCTGCTGGTTTAAAGCTTCTCCATCGAGGCTTTCGAATCGTGCGTTGTATTGATTCACCAGGTTGGTGTAACGGCTGCCGGTAGGCCATACCTGTGTACCGCGGTTGCTGATATTAATCAGTTTAAATTTCACGCCTGCATGACGCTGGCATTTCTTCGCTATTTGTTCAGGCTGTGCATTGCTTTCGATGAACATATCAACGCCGACTATCTTTTCATTTTCACCCTCCACACTTTCCATCATCGCATTTTTGTCGAGGTTGAACACTGTACAGGTTGTTGGCATGTCAACCAGGTCAGGCTTGGGATTGTGCGCGGGCTTCCTGCCAAAATTAGCAATGATCGCGTCCGCAAATTCTGTTGTGTTCACAGCAGGAACCGCTTTGTTTCCAAAGTCGCCCGTGTGTACACCACTTTCAAGTGTATACAGCAATGCATTTTCGATCATCACCGCGCTTTGCATCAGCCCAAGATGACGAAGCATTCCAAATCCACTCAACAGGAGCGCCGTAGGGTTTGCTATGTTTTTACCCGCTATGTCCGGAGCAGTTCCATGCACTGCTTCAAATATGCTGATGTGGTCGCCAATGTTTGCTGATGGCGCAAACCCCAGTCCTCCAACTAGGCCTGCACAAAGATCGCTCACAATATCACCCTGAAGGTTGGTGAGTACAACCACATCAAAGCTGTCGGGGCGGGTTACCAGCTTCATACAGAGATCGTCTACAATCACATCATCAGCCTTGAGCTCAGGATAGCTCTTTGCCACTTCATAAAAACACTCGAGGAACAACCCATCGGTAATTTTCATAATGTTGGCCTTATGCCCGCAGGTGATACGACGCGCATTTTTCTGCTTTGCCATCTCAAATGCGTATTTGATCACCTGCATACTTCCCGGACGCGTGATGAACCTGCGGCTCAATGCCACGTCGTGGGTGAGCATGTGTTCAATGCCCCCGTAAGTATCCTCAATATTCTCGCGCACCACCGTGATATCGATGGGAATGCCCGCCTTGCTGAACACCGTATCCACCCCGTGTAAGGTTTGGAAAGTTCGCTTATTCGCATAGGTGTTCCATGTTTTCCTCGCGGTAACATTTATGCTTTTTACGCCCTTGCCTTTAGGTGTTTCCATCGGGCCCTTGAAGAGAACGCCCAGGCGTTCGATGGTCTGAAGAGCCTCTGGTGTCATACCGTTGTTAAATCCTTTATCGAATACCCATTTACCCATTTCTACATATTCATATTCGATAGGCACCTTTGCAGCGTCGAAAATTTTGAGCACGGCGTCCATGATCTCCGGACCTATACCGTCGCCTTTTGCAACCGCTATCCTGGTTGTAGAATTATTCTTATTTGCTTTTGCCTGGCCGCCGGCGTTGCTTTCTGCCGGTACATACATCTTTTGCCTGAGTGTCATACAATCCTTTTTGGTGTGATTCTGGTTCTAATAGTGGTGGCGGCGGGTAAAATTAGTAACCTTTTCCCCAATGGCATACATAATTCTTGTGCCCGGCGGCACGGTTATTTTTTATACATTTACGATAAATCAAGCGGGATGATATCCAAAATTTCCGAGGGAATTGAAGTATCGGTGGAGACATTCTATCAGCCCGATTATTCCAACCCGGTATCAGGCGAATACATGTTCGCATACCGGATAACCATCAGCAATCACAATAATTTTCCCGTAAAGCTTCACCGGAGGCATTGGTACATTATCGACAGCAATGGAACCACAAGGGAAGTTGAGGGCGAAGGCGTTGTAGGCGTGCAGCCAATATTACAACCTGCAGAAAAGTACCAATATGTAAGCGGATGCAACCTGCGTACTGAATTCGGAAAAATGCACGGAACCTACACCATGGAAAATCTTCACAACAAATCCATCTTCGAAGTTAATATTCCGGTGTTTGAGATGATTGTGCCGTTTAAGATGAACTGAAAACGCCTAAGGCAAAAACTGTATAGGAATGCCCTATGCCTTCCGCCTTATGCCTTCCGCCTTCGTTGAAGCTTCGGCGGACAAGTGTGCCCTATGCCCACTTCTCACCTCTCACCGCTCACCTTTCACCTCTCACCTCTCACCTTTCACCTC
>JAFAGE010000288.1 GCA_023423015.1 Bacteroidota bacterium | reverse complement strand
GTTTACAGCCGGCGTTAATACAGGCAACAATTCTGGCATAGTTCCCGACAAAGCACTGGCTTCGAACTACTGGATCGACAATACCCAGCATTCACAGATCAAGGTATCAGGTTTGAACCACTCACGCAGGTACAGGGTCGGATTTTTCGGAAGTTCAAGCTCGGTAGGATGGTTTAAAGGCAATTATACAGCGACTTACACCGTTAATGGAACCACAGTGTACCTGAATTCGTGGATGAACAGCTCGAAAGTAGTTTACATCGACGACCTGGTACCGGACGAAAATGGTGAGTTGACACTTGATTTTTCGACAACCGAAGCAGCTGCTTATGGCTTCAATGCGGGTGTAATCATCGAAGACTACACGTTGCCGGAGGAAGTGAGTGAGGTAATTGCAAGTCCGTTGCTGGCGGAACCGGCCGTTGAGGATAGACAAAATGGATCTGCAGCCAGGGCTGCGTCGAACAGGCCGGATAAAGGAGTAAGAATGTATCCGAATCCGTTTATCGACTTCGTAAACATGGATTTTGTGAACGATTCGGAAAGCAATAAGGTGAGCGTGGAAATTTATGACCTGACCGGCCGCCTCACTTACAGGAGATTGGTAGGGCATTTGCCTAAGGGTGCAAATACGCTACGTGTGAACGCATCGGAGGCCAACCTGGGTACTGGTGTATATGTAATCACCCTTCGCGTGAACGGAAAAGTGACGAAGGCTGGTAAGATGATGAAGGTTTCTGAATAAGGAATAAGTAGAAAAATGTATTTCCATCAGGAATGATTCTCATAAAGCAATGAGGATCATTCCTATAACAAAAAATGTATATCTTTCGCCGATTAAATCATGCATTGTGGCACTGAAGGACTTGTTATTTAACTCTGAAAAAACGCTCGGAAATTCGAGATACGCGTGGATAGATTACGCAAAAGGAATATGTATAATTCTTGTGACCTTCCGCCATGTGCAGGAGGGATTACATCCTCCGGGGGCTGAATACCCTTCCCTCGCCCTTAAATATGCGGATGTTTTCTTTTTCAGCTTCAGGATGCCACTATTCTTCATAGTGTCGGGAATATTCCTGGGTGGAGCATTGGCAAAGAAAAGCGTGAATCAGTACATCTCTTCCAGGTTTCAGACTATATTTTACCCGTTGCTTATATGGGGCGTTATACAGATTACACTACAATTAATATTTAAGGACTACACAAACGTAAAAAGGGTACCCTTCGATTATATCAACCTTTTGATCAAGCCAAGGGCCATTGAACAGTTCTGGTACCTGCATACTTTGTTCCTCGTTGGTACTTTCTATGCGCTGATGACTGTAGTTGCAAAATTCAAGATCATCCATCAGCTTCTTCTTGGTATTGCATTGTACGCGGTTACCGGATTCCTGAGATATAATTATTACCAGGAAGTAGAGCATTGGTTCATTCTGGATGTAACATTTTACTATGTGTTCTTTGCAGTAGGCGACCTTTTTGGAAAATTCATCCTGGATCCGAAGAACTTCAAGGTGATGAGTTCCGCCAAAACATTCTGGCTGTTCTTACCCGTGTTCCTGATACTTGAAGGATATTTTACATATCTGAACATGTCCAATAAGTGGGACTACTACGTTCAGAACCGTCTGCCTATGTTTTTCCTTCCGGTAGGCCTGATCGGCGGAGCATTCCTGATCCATTGTTCGTTCCTGCTTCAGAAAGTAGATAAGCTGAAATTCATCCGTGTAGTGGGATATCATTCCCTATATATATATGTGATACATCTTGCTGTAACAGCTGGTACCCGTATATTCTTCAGGGAAGTGCTGCATTTTACCGAGTTCTGGAGCTTGTTGTTCATCAGCACCTTCCTCGGCATCGTGGTACCGATAATGATATTCAACGTTACCGATCGCATGGGTATGTGGTGGTTATTTACCCTTAAAAACCCGAATACCGATAAACGTCATGGAAAATCGGTATGGAAAACAATGCCTGGTAAGATTGCACCTGAAGAACCCGTACAAAAAATTAATCCGCAGGTCATAGAGAAGAGCTCATGAGTACCGAAACATTAAGCATGGTGAAACCGAAGAAGCATGTAAGTACAGCAGCACCGGTTAAAACAAAGATTTTTTTTCCGAACCTTGATGGACTACGGTTTATCTCGTTCTTTGTGGTGTTCCTCTACCATGGTCTTCTTTCTATTTTCAGCTACCTGAAAGATTCTGAACCCGGCACCTACGGCGTGTTGGAATTCATCAGCCAGCATGGTAACCTTGGGGTGAACTTCTTTTTTGTTCTTAGTGGATTTCTCATCACTTACCTGCTTATAAAAGAAAAGGAGTTCACGGGCAGGATCCATGTAACCAACTTTTATATCAGGCGTATACTTCGTATCTGGCCGCTATACTTTCTGTGTGTGCTTGTTGGTTTTGTCGGATTTGCCATGTTGAAGAAATTCAGTGGCGAACCGATTGTGGAGAATGCAAATCCATGGTATTACATCTTTTTTGCTGCCAATTTCGACATCATGCACACCTGGCCCGAAAAGCCGGATGCATTGTTGCTTTCGGTACTCTGGTCTGTTGCCGTAGAAGAACAGTTCTATCTTACGTGGCCGCTGATACTTAGCCTGGTGCCGCTTAAACGTTTCCGTTATGTGTTCCCGGCTATCATCCTGTTTTCACTGGTATTCCGGGCATTGCACACCGGCGATAATGAGCACGAATTTGCGATCAGGTATTTTCATACGTTTTCCGTGATCGGCGATATGGCATTGGGCGGATTGTTCGCCTACCTGGTATCGTATGAAAATAGATTCAAAACCTTTATTACCGAAATGCCGAAATCGCTCATCTTCCTTATATACGTGCTCACACTCGGTGTAACATTGTTCAAAAACAACATCTTCTTACCGGGATGGCCCGTGATATTTGAAAGAATTGTGATTGCTTTCTTCTTTGGCCTTATTATTCTTGAACAGAATTACTCCAAACATTCTCTATTCAAGATGGGCCGTTTCACTACTATCAGCAAGCTTGGTATTTACACTTACGGCTTGTACTGCCTGCATTTCCTTGGTTTGTATTTTGCCATCAAAATTATGAACATGCTTCGCCTGGATGGTTCGCTTAGCTGGGTGGCATTTTCGATGATGGCTATAGCATTGGGAATTTCGGTGGTTATCAGCCTGGCATCATATCACATGTTTGAAAAGTGGTTCTTACGATTAAAAGATAAGTTTGCATTTATCGTGAAGAAATAAACTATGACAAAGCTCCGCACAGGAACGGCAGAAACGTTGATCGTGTGGGTGGCTGCGTGTATGTTTTTCGTTGCGAGCCTTGCAGGAAATCTCTCGGCAGCTCACGATTCCATCAACTATCTCTATCACATCAGCAGGGGAGAGCATCTCTTTCATCAACATCACCTGCTCTATCACTTTTTTGCACGGGGATGGCTCTGGCTTTTTGGTGTGCCTGCATATGAATACCTGGTAGTGGAAGTATTTACAGCACTTTGGGCAAGCTCGGTGATTGCCGTGTGTTACCTGTTTTTCCGGCGACGGTTCCGGCTATCCTTTACTGAATCGTTATTAGGCGTTTCAGTTATTGCTGCTTCATACGGTGTATGGTTTTACGGTTCGAACATTGAGGTATATATGCCGCCACTATTTTTTGTGCTTGCCTCCCTGTACCGGATAACGAAAGATAAAGTTGGTTTGAAAGATGTGATAGTAGTAAGTGTTCTGCACGCTGCAGCAGTATTATTTCATCAACTGCATATACTTCTTGCTCCTGTTCTCTTTTATTGGATATGGGCCAATTTCCCGGGCAAGCGAATGGTAGCTTTTAGCAGGTACGTTGCCATTTCGGCGGTGATCGTCGGCGGTATATATATCCTTGTTGGTTACGTAGTAGAGGGGAATCGCACTTTGGAGAGTTTCAGTTCGTGGGTGATGGGTTACACTGTTGGACACAACTACTGGCATCCCCTGAACTCGGAAACTCCATTGAAAGTGGCTGCGGGGTTTGTTCGCGTGTTTATTGGTGGACATTTTATTTTTCAACTGCCGCCGGTTAAAGAAGCATTAGAGGTGTCGTTCGCACAACATTCCCTGGCCGATGAATGGTTTCTCACCAGAAATCTGCCAGCGTGGCTTGCCTGGGTATTAAGTGTTGTTTCATTGATAATCGCGGCAATGGTCTTCATCATTATTGTGAAATTTTTTGGTGCTTTTCACCGAAGTGAGTACCGCAAAAGGATATTGACTCCACTAACAATCACCTTTGTGGTCTACTCCATTTTCTTCATTTTCTGGATGCCCGAAATCCTCGAATTCTGGATTCTGCAGGTGATCATTATGTGGATGATGGTGCTTGGTACGTTGCCCCGGAGCCGGCTTCCATTTAAATGGAAATTTAAGCCGTTCGTAGGTTCGCTGGCTGCTTCTTTGCTGCTCGTGAATTTCTTTGGCAGCATGCTGTGGCTGATGAGTTTTAAAAACGACATGTATTACCGGGTTACTCACGACTTACCTGCAACAGAACATGACATCGTGATTGTAGAAAAAAATTACATTCTTAAAGATTATGTCCGCTACTTCAGGAAGTTGGAAGTAATTGCCACTGATGAAGACAAACATTCGAAATCCTCGATCAATAAACAGATCGATGGTGTAATCAGGAAGGGTGGGAGAGCCTTTATCAATACCGGGGATTTAGCGGCACCCTGGAAAACTATTCAAGCTTATTAAAGATTTCAACGGGGTTGTCGCAAAAAATGACGCGGTCGGCAAGCGGTTCGTACAGGAAACCCTCGTATTCCAGAAGCTGCAGGTGTTGCTTCAAATGATTGTAAAAGCCGCCGGAGTTGAGGATGTATATTTTTTTATCGTGAATCTTCAGCTGGTTCCAGGTGATCATTTCGAAAAATTCATCGAGGGTGCCAAACCCTCCCGGCATTATAATAGCTGCATCACTTAATTCGTACATAAGCTTCTTGCGGCTGTGCATATCCGGTACAATGGCCAGTTCGCTCAGGCCTTCGTGTTGCTGCTCCCATTCGATGAGCACCTTCGGAATCACACCTGTTACTTTGCCACCATGATCCAGCACGGCTTGTGCAATCGTGCCCATCAAACCTTTGTTGCCTCCGCCGTAAACAAGTTTTACCTGGAGTGTTGCCAGAAGGCGGCCTAACTCGGCTGCGTGCTTTTTATAAACTGAATGTTTGCCGTCGCGGGATCCACAAAAAACTGCAACCGCCTGGGTTTTCATGGGCTTAAGATAAAAGATAAAAGTTAAAACATATCGTATGCGGCCATTTCTGCGTTTTTCATATATCTTTCAATATGTCGTCTACCCTTTTATTCAGTTTCGTTATTGGATATTTCCTGGTATTGCTTGTAGTGGCATACTTCACTTCCCGTAATTCAAACAACGATTCCTTTTTCATCGGCAACAGAAATTCAAACTGGATGCTCGTAGCATTCGGAATGATTGGAACATCCTTATCGGGGGTAACTTTTGTTTCTGTTCCCGGAACGGTAGGCGCGGCGGGTTTCGCATACTTCCAGGTAGTACTCGGCAACTTTTTGGGCATCATGATGATTGCGTTTGTCCTGCTCCCGCTGTATTACCGTCTGAACCTCACTTCCATTTATAATTACCTGCATCACCGGTTTGGAATGGTGTCGTATAAAACAGGGGCATTGTTCTTTATCATTTCGCGTACTCTTGGTGCTACTGCCCGCCTGTACCTCGTGATAAATGTGCTCCAGATTTTCATACTCGAAGAAATGGGTGTTGGGTTTGCTGTTACCACTTTCGTGATCCTGCTGATGATCCTCCTGTACACGTTTGAAGGAGGTGTAAAAACAATTGTATTTACCGATACGCTGCAGACGACGTTTATGCTTCTGGGATTAATTGCATGTATCATCTACATCATGACGACCGGAGGTATAGAGAATCCGTTGACCCAGCTATCGGAACGCGGGCTCACCCGCATTTTCAATACCGACGTAAATAGTTCGTCCTATTTCCTGAAGCATGTGCTTGGGGGGATGTTCATCATGATTGGCATGACCGGCCTCGACCAGGAAATGATGCAGAAGAATATCAGCGTACGAACCTTGCGCGACTCGCAAAAGAATATGATGACGTTCAGCGTGATCATGGTGGTCGTGAACTTTCTTTTCCTGCTTCTCGGCGGGCTGCTGTACTTATTTGCTGAAGCTAACGGTATCAAAACAGCCAACGACGATCTGTTTCCTACAGTTGCGCTAAACTACATGCCCACTGCACTTTCTATCGTATTCATCATCGGGCTCATTTCTGCACTTTTTCCAAGTGCCGACGGTGCACTCACTGCTCTCACATCTTCCTATTGCATCGATATACTTGGATTAAAGAGGAGGGAGAATCTCAACGAACAGCAGAAGAAGCGCATCAGGCTCACGGTGCACTTTACCTTTGCAGCCATTTTCTTTGCTGTTGTGCTGGGCTTTAAAGCCATAGACAACAAGTCGATTATTGATGTAATTCTGAAAGTGGCCGGCTTTACGTACGGTCCCTTACTAGGCTTGTTTGCATTTGGAATTCTCACAAAGAGACAGATTAATGACCGTTTATCGCTTTATGTATGCCTGGCTGCCCCGCTCATTATTTTTGGCATTGATTTCATCAATAATGTGGAGTGGTACCAACGTCAGCTTAAAATAGACGAATCAGTCACCAGGAGCCTGAGTGCATGGT
>JAFAGE010000254.1 GCA_023423015.1 Bacteroidota bacterium | reverse complement strand
TTTCCAGTATGTTGGAAGAATCGAAACGACCAGGGCAAGCAGGTACATCAGCAGGTACAGAAGTCTTCCGCCAGCACCCCAGATATCGGTAAATTGTATTTCAACAAATCTGCCGAAGAGGTATAAGGAAAGCATGTTGAAGATAAGATGCGGAAGATCGGCATGGATAAAACCGCAGGTAACGAAGCGATAGTATTGCCGGTTAGTGGTGACAGCCGGCGGATAGAAAATCAGGTCATCCATAATCTTTTGATTACGGAATGCACTGAACGATATAAGAGCAGTGATGATAATGATGATAACGGTAATTGAAAGCATCTCCGGAAATTAGGCGCAAAGATAGGAACGCATATCAGAGATGATGATATTTTTCATTTCGCATGATGGTGCAGGCGCGATAAACCTGTTCAGCAAGAATCAGCCGAACGAGTTGATGGGGAAATGTGAGCGCCGACAACGACAAAATGTAGTTGGCGCGCTTCAGAATAGAAGGGTCAAGTCCGTAAGCTCCTCCGATCAGGAAAATAACGTTTTTCCGGCTTTCATTTGCACATTGCGAAAGCAGGCCGGCGAGGTGAGGAGAAGTAAGCATCTTTCCTCTTTCGTCGAGAGCGATTAGGTAATCCTGGTCAGAGAGTAGTTTTAAAACAGCTTCGGCTTCTTTTCGTTTCAGGTCGGCTTCAGATAACAGGCCGGCATTTTTGAGTAAAGGGATAATTTTCCAGGAAACTGAAAAGTAGTTGGAGATACGTTTAGTAAAATCTTTTACTCCGGGTTCAACATATTTTTCATGATCCCTGCCGAGGCTCCAAAGGTGAATTTTCATGAAGTGAAAAGTGAACGTGAAAGATATAACTTATTTTCATCGTCCACTTTTCACGTTATAACTTACACTCCTGAACCACGGATGAGTCTCAGAACGATTGCGATAACAGCGATCACCAGCAGGATGTGAATCAATCCACCGGCATCGTATGCCAGAAATCCGATCGCCCAGGCGATTACTAATATTACTGCGATGACATACAATAGACTTCCCATAATTAAACATTTTAAATTGAAAGATGATGTTCACACATCTGTTAAAAAATGCTTGCCATGTACATAGGTACAGAAGTGATTAATGAGGTATTAACCTGGGTCAAGGGTAGATGGGGAAACATTTCTACACTTGCGGAGATTTAAGTTTGATTATGTCAGATTAATATTTGATGAAAAATGTGCCACCATAGCAATCAACATCTCACGAAAATGGTATGTTTATTAATGTACTCTAGCGCACTAACAAACAAACGATGGCCAAAACCATAATTGTTTCGAACAGGCTGCCGGTTAAACTGGTGGAAAACAACGGAGAATATACTTTCACTACAAGTGAAGGAGGGCTGGCTACCGGCCTGGGATCAATCTATCAACAAGCGAATAACGTTTGGATTGGTTGGCCCGGGATGGACATCCAGGATAAAGAGATGCAGAATAGCGTAACTAACGAATTGTTTGCTCAGAATCTCAAACCTGTATTTCTCACCCAGGAAGAAATCAATCTATACTATGAAGGATTCTCGAATGAAATATTATGGCCGGTGTTTCACTACATGCCTACGTATGCCCGGTATAACCAGGCATATTGGGAGAGTTACATTTCGGTAAATAAGAAATTCAGGGATGCTATTCTCGAGATTGCCGAACCGAACGACACCATCTGGATTCACGATTACCAATTGTTCCTGCTCCCAAACCTGGTGCGCGCAGTTCTCGGTGATATCACCATAGGATTCTTCCTTCATATTCCGTTTCCTTCCTACGAACTCTTCCGGTTGATCCCATGGAGAAATGAATTACTGGAAGGCATTCTGGGTGCCGACCTTATTGGTCTGCATACGTTTGATGATGCCATGCACATGGTTCATTCGGCACGGCGACTTGTTCCAAATGTGATCAGTTCGTCGAATGAAATAAATTACAATAATCGGGTAATCATCGCCGATAGTTTTCCGATGGGTATCGACAGCCAGAAGTTTGAATCGATGGTGTCGAACGAAACAGTGCAGCTTCATATCCAGGCACTGGATAAAACGTTCAAAGATATCAGGGTAATACTTTCAATAGACCGGCTTGATTACTCAAAAGGAATTCTGCAGCGCCTGCAGGCTTTTGAAATGGTTTTGCAGAATCATCCGGAATACGTTGGCAAACTTGTGCTGTACATGATCGTGGTTCCCTCGCGCGACAATGTGCCGCAATACCGCGACCTGCGCGATGAAATAGACAAGTTTGTTGGTGGTATCAATGCACGCTACCGCACCATGGATTGGCAACCGGTGTACTATTTCTACCGCGGTTTTCCGATCGAAGAATTGTCCGCATTGTACTATAAAGCCGACATCTGCCTTGTTACCCCAATGCGGGATGGAATGAACCTTGTGTGTAAAGAATATGTGGCTAGCCGGGTAAACGGCGACGGTGTGCTGATTTTAAGTGAAATGGCCGGTGCATCACGCGAGCTCGTGGATGCATTGCTCGTAAATCCTAATGATACCATATCTATCGCCAATGCCATAGAAGAAGCCATGAATATGCCCCCCGAAGAGCAAGCGAGGAGGATGAAGCAGATGAGGGATATCGTGATGAAGTTTAACACTAAACACTGGGTGAAAGTGTTCATGAAACGGTTAAATGAAGTAAAACAGATGCAACAATCGATGAACGCGAAGCGGCTGAATCATTCTACACGGCAAAGCATCAAGCGGATGTATGGTTTCACCAGTAAGCGCCTGATATTCCTCGACTACGATGGAACGCTTGTAGGTTTCACAGCAAATATTGACCTCGCAGCCCCGGACGAAGAACTGTTCGATCTTCTGAGAAAGCTTACTGCTGATCCGCTGAACAGGGTTGTTATCGTGAGCGGACGCGATCCGAGATTCCTTGAAAAATGGATGGGCGAGCTGGATGTTGATATTATTTCTGAGCACGGCGCATGGACAAAAACACGTCACAACAATTGGATCAATTATCCGGGACTGAATGGACAATGGAAGAAAGATATCTATCCGGTAATTGAATCATTTACCGACAGAACACCGGGAGCTTTTATAGAAGAAAAAGATTTCTCCCTGGTATGGCATTACCGCAAAGTGGAAGAAAGCCTGGGAGAACTCCGCACGAATGAATTGGTAAATACATTGCGATACCTCGTTGAAGACAAGGGTCTGCAATTATTGCCAGGAAATAAAGTAGTTGAAATCAAGAACATAGAAATCAACAAAGGAAAAGCCGTGATGAGTTTTGTGCAGGATGGAGACTACGACTTCATCATGGCATTTGGCGACGATCACACTGATGAAGATATCTTCAGGGCATTGCCACAGAACGCAGTGACGATCAAGGTGGGAAGCTCTGTTTCCGCTGCCCGTTATTACACAGGCGACTATCGCGATGTACGCGCATTTCTGCAAGACCTCGTCAGCTACAAGGCAGAAGTAAAAAGCGAAAAGTGACTGTATAGTTTTTACCTTTGCAGAATGGCAAAAATTGCGATCCTTGATCTATATGAAGGAGAGCCCAACCAGGGAATGCGCTGCATCAGGCAGCTCGTGCGTGAGTTTGGAGAACAACATAAACTTCAAATAACCTGCGACGAATTTGACGTGCGCCTGCGCAACGAAATACCCGACGCCAGTTATGATGCATATATATCCAGCGGTGGTCCCGGATCTCCACTGGAAAGCCAGGAAAACACCTGGGAACAGGATTATTTCGGATGGATTAAAACAATGGATGAACACAGGAAACAGGTGTTATTCATTTGTCATTCATTTCAACTTGCCTGCAGGTATTTTGGAGTAGGCAACGTGGCAAAACGTAAATCCAGGTCGTTTGGCGTATTTCCTGTTCATATGCTCGAACCCGCAAAAGATGAACCTGTTTTTAACGGATTACCCGATCCTTTTTTTGCCGTCGACAGCCGCGACTACCAGGTTATTGAACCGGATTACAGGAAAATAGAAGACATCGGAGCAACTGTTCTGGCGATTGAGAAGGAGCGCCCGCACGTTCCACTTGAAAGAGCTGTGATGGCTTTAAGATTCAATGATTACATGGTGGGAACACAATTTCATCCCGAAGCTGATCCCGAAGGCATGACGATGTACCTGTTGAGAAACGACAGGAAGCAGATGGTGATCGAGAATCATGGTGAGGAGAAGTGGCGTTCGATGATTGACCAGCTCAATGATCCCGATAAAATAAAGTGGACGTATTCGCAGGTAATTCCAAACTTTCTCAAGCGGGCTCTGTTACATTCCAGTTAATCTGCTGAACAAGCTGCTGCAGGAATTTTTTATCCGTTTCGTTGAAGGATCCATACTGATCGCTGTCTACATCCAGCACGGCCACAACTTCATTGTTGCGAATAATGGGAACTACAATTTCTGACAGCGATGCGCTGCTGCAAACGATGTGTCCCGGAAACGCATTTACATCAGGAACAATTATCGATTCTTTCTTTGCCCAGCTGGTTCCGCAAACGCCTTTGCCTTTCTGAATGCGTGTGCAGGCCAAAGGTCCCTGGAACGGTCCAAGCACAAGTTCTCCGTCTTTCACGATGTAAAAGCCTGTCCAAAGCCATTTGAATTGTTCTTTCAGGCAGGCGGTAATATTTGCGAGATTAGCAATGAGATCTGGTTCGCCTTCAATTACAGCAAGTATTTGTGGAATCAGCGATTTATACTGTTCTTCTTTGCTGCCTGCTGTTACTTGAATTTCTTCAGCCATTTTCAAAATTAAACATCATTGAGAAACGATCCGCGAATGTAGTCTACCACGCTCACAAGGCTTCCGGTTTCTTCATATGTTTTCAGTTGCCGGTCGGCGCCTGTGCCCATTTCCATCATACGTGTTACATAGCGGATGGCGTGCCTGCTGCCAAGATCGTCAACAACATCATCAACAAAGTCGAGCAACTCATTCAGGAGAATCCTTGTACCTACTTCCTGTTCTTTTCCAAAATCGATGAGTTGTCCGTCGATACCGTAACGGCTGGCGCGCCACTTATTTTCGTTGATCAATGCGCGGCTGTATTGTATGAAGTTTAGGTTCTGCGAGTGCAGCTTATAAATTTTTGCACATACCGCCTGGAAGAGCGCGGCGATTGCGATGGTTTCGCTAATGGTCATAGGAACATCGCAGATCCTGAATTCAACAGTATTGAAAAATGGATGCACGCGAAGATCCCACCAGATTTTTTTTGCATTGTCAATACAATTTGTTTTGACAAGTAGCTTGATGAAACTGTCGTAAGCTTCAATACTCTCAAATGTTTCCGGTATACCCGTACGCGGAAACTTGTCGAACACTTTTGTTCGAAATGATTTGTAGCCGGTAATACGTCCTTCCCAGAATGGCGAATTGGTACTAAGCGCGTAGATGTGCGGCAAGAAGTAACGCGTAGAATTTGCAATGTGGTTGGCCATATTTCTATCTGCCATGCCTACGTGAACATGTAAACCGAATATGAGGTTACTGCGGGCGGCTTCCTGCAATTCGTTTACAATCTGGCTATATCGTGCATGATCGGTAATCAATTGGCTTTGCCAATGGCTGAACGGGTGCGTGCCCGCAGCTCCTACCCACAATCCGAGATCGCCTGCAATCTGGTCAATCGTTTTACGGAGATAGGAAACGTCTTTATAGGCTTCGTCTACATTGGCACATATATCCGTACCCACCTCCACAACGGCCTGGTGCATTTCAGCTTTCACTTTGTCTTTTATCACTTTTTGTCCTTCGCTCACTATTCTTTGTTCGTGACTTTTCAATTCACGCGTTGAAGGATCAAGCACCATGTATTCTTCTTCAATACCAAGAGTAAAAAGTTTGTCGGTAATATTCGCCATAGTTATTGTGCTGCAAGATATAGGCGGCCTAACTGAGATCTTCTTTTTTAATTGCTTTCCTTACAAATTGTCCCCAGGTAAGATTGTCTTTCCCCGGTTGATGTTCGAGTGCGCGTTCAATCGCGTACGTTGCTGCGGTTTCCACTACCCAATCAAAATTGTCGGCCCCAACGCTCATTCTTTCGGCATCCGGTGCAGGATTGCAGAAGTCGATGGCGTAGGGAACTCCGTCGCGAACGGCCAGTTCTACTGTATTAAAATCGTAGCCGAGGTATGCATTTAGTTTCAATACTATTTCTTCCATCTGCTTTAATCTTTCAGCACTGGGTTTAAAATTTGTATCGTAACGCAGGTGATGCGGATGTCGCGGTTCATAACTCATGATACGTACATGCTTTCCGCCGATACAATAGCAGCGATAGTATTCTTCAAAAATAATTTCTTCCTGCAACAGCATTACAAGCTGCCCGGTTTCTGCGTGTTTGAAGTAGAAATCGTCGATATCAGAGATTTTGTACACGTTCTTCCACCCACCCCCGGCAAATGGCTTCATGTATGCAGGAAATCCAACGTATCTGAAAATTCCTTCCCAATCGAGCGGGTAAGCAAGATTGCTGAAAGAAAGATCGGTGGTGTCGGGCGGTATTTCACGCGAAGGCAAAATGACTGTTTTTGGAACCGGCACTCCGATCTTTGTAGCAAGTGCGTTATTGAAAAATTTTTCGTCGGCACTCCACCA
>JAFAGE010000146.1 GCA_023423015.1 Bacteroidota bacterium | reverse complement strand
ATTCGAACCACCGAACTCCGAAGAGGACAGATTTACAGTCTGTTGCCGTTGGCCACTTGGCTACTTGCCCCGCTCAGAGCCAGAGAAGGGACTCGAACCCCCGACCAGCTGATTACAAATCAGCTGCTCTACCAACTGAGCTACTCTGGCTTGCTGCTACTTTAAAAAAAATTGAGCACCAAACATTTAAAGAACCTTCAAAAAATTACCGGTTACCCGGTTTTTTTGGGAAAGCAAAGGTAAACGAATTTGTTAAATCGGAAAATTTTGAAAAAGAAATTTTTCACGCACCATGTTAAAATGAAAAAACCTCCCGAAGGAGGTTTTAAAAACACTAAGCAATTTGTTTTTCTTTTTTTCTTTTTATCTGGGTCACCAGGGAGTCAAGTGCGCTGTCGAAAGATTCTTCAAATGATTTTGAGGAGCACTTAACGAAGAATTGATAGCGGGGAATCTGCACCCTGATCTCAGCGATTTTATCTTTGATGTTGTGCACCACATTATCGAGTTTCAGATATACATCCACTTTGATGATGCGGTCATGAAAAGTCTTCAGCTTGTCTAATTTACGGACTATGTAGTCGGTCAGTTTAACATCTGGATTGAACCTCACTGTTTGAATGTTTACGTTCATAACATCGCTTATTTTAGACTGTGAACAATATGGTAAAGAGCTGACCCCGGTGCTGCCCGAGCGTGTGTTATGAAGTTACGTTCCAAAGGTTTTTTTTCCAAATTATCAGGCAGCAAAAATGCTCCTCTTTAACGCATTTTTCACCCGCGCGGATGCGCCTTCCGATGAATGTTTTTTAGCTTGTCGATACTGTTATGTGTATACACCTGGGTGGCTGCCAGGCTCGCATGTCCCAACAGCTCTTTCACCGCATTCAGCTCCGCACCATTATTACTCAAATGAGTGGCAAAACTGTGCCTTAATGTATGCGGACTCGTCTTAGACACGGTCGTTACCTCAGGAAGGTAAGCAGTGGTTATGCGGTATACATACTTGGGGTAGAGCTTCTTTCCCTTTTCGTTCACCAACAGAAAGGTCTTTTCAGGATCTTCAAACACCTTCCGCTTTTCCTGCATGTATTCTCGCATTTCAACCAGCAGTTCTGCACCCGCAGGTATAATCCTCTCCTTGTTTCCCTTTCCCAAAACCTTCACCTGGGCATTTGAAAAGTCAATGTGCGACTCGCGGCAGTTCACCAGCTCCGATAATCGTATTCCCAGTTCATACAACATGCGGACTGCAAGCCTGCCTGTTCTCCCCTTCCAGCCGTCGCCAAAATCCACATCACGCAACAGCGTGCTCATATGCTCCTGCTCCACATATACAGGCAGCCGTTTCGACAGCTTGGGCGATACAATCGCAGAGGCAGGGTTTTTTGAAATATTCCCCGTGCGTAGTAAAAACTTGAAAAAGGACTTTAGCGTAGAAATCTTGCGGGTAATACTGCGGGAACTCATTCCTTCCTCCTTCAATGAAGCGAGCCAGCTCCGGATCACAGAAGCTGAAATTTCCTTCAGTGGCATCTCCCCGAAAGTCTTTACAATGAAGCCTGAAAACTGCAGAAGATCGTCGTGGTACGACCGCACCGTATGCTCTGAATACCTCTTCTCAAATTTTAGGTGTGAAGTAAAAAGGTTGATTTCAGGGAACATGCTGAAAGATAGTGAAAAGTGAGCGGTGAAAAGTGAAAGGTGAGCGGTGAAAGGATGCCAAAAAGAAAAAGGCCACCCAAAGGCAGCCTCAATATATTTATGGAGATAAAGCTTATGCTTCTATCGACCCGTTGGCAACTTTTTGCTTATAGATTGCTTTTAAAACCTCACCACGGCGTTTTACCGATGGTTTGGTAAAAGACTGGCGTTCGCGCAACTGGATGAGAATCTTAGCTTTCTCAAACTTTTTCTTATACTTCTTGAGCGCCTTGTCGATGTTTTCGCAATCTTTTGAATCAATAATCAACATAGTTTATATACCTCCTTTAACTTTTTCGGGAACGCAAAGATAATGCCTTTTTGCAAATTATCCTTCATTTTTGCACCTATGTTTACGGGCATTATTGAAACAACTGGAACGGTCCATTCGGTTAAGGAACAAGGCAGCGGGCGCATCTTTATGATCTCCTCCCCCCTGGCAGCAGAACTTAAGCCCGACCAAAGCCTGGCGCATAATGGCGTTTGCCTCACGGTTGAAGCCCTGGAAAACGGTATGCACCAGGTAACCGCAGTTTTCGAAACGCTTAAAAAGACTACCCTGGGCATCTGGGAGACAGGCACCACTGTAAACCTTGAAAGATGCCTCAAACCCGATTCGCGACTCGACGGCCACTTTGTGCAGGGACACGTAGATGCTACAGCAGCTTGCCTCTCGGTAGATAATCAAAACGGCAGCTGGCTCTACCGGTTCAGCTTTCCGGAATCATTCGCTCCACTCGTAATTGAAAAAGGTTCGGTATGCATTGACGGGATCAGTCTCACAGCATTCGACGTCACCGATTCCGAGTTCTCTGTCGCAATCATCCCTTACACCTGGGAGCATACCAATATCAGGCACATCCTGCCCGGAGACAAGGTAAATATTGAATTCGATGTGTTGGGTAAATACATCCGCCGTGGTATGGAACTCAGCGCCAGGCAACCATCAGCGCGATAGATAAATAAGCTTTTCTCCATTCCAGTACGCCACCTGCTGCAACGTTAATTCTGCGTCGCTTACGTCTTCATCATTTATACGTTTCACTGAATTTCCTTTCAGCCCGATCCTTGTGCCGGGCCAGATTATCCACGAATCACCCGTCACCTGCTGCACATTTGAACGTTGACGCGTAACGCTTTCCGGATGATTCAGCACGTTCACCACCTTCACCTGTGTGGTATCGGCACCATGGTAAGACAACGCATTTTTGAAGCAGTTTCTGAACTGGAAAGCCCCACGGAATTCTCCCGGCAGATTGATGATGTAAAGCGGCCTCATGCCTGTTGCTTTGACTTGACTAATCAGCTGCTGCGACAGTCGGGAAGCTTCAATCCAATTGTTTTTCGTGCGATTAAGAAAATAGATCTGCATAGCCCCAAACAGGAATATAGTAGCGATCCGCAGCTTTGCAGGAGTTATTCTTACCAGGAACGATGCGAGTAATATGGTAAAGAATATGGCAGGAAAATACAAAAATCTGTCACCTTCCGAAGTGCGGGTGCTCGCACCATAAAACATACCCATTACTGCACCTGCTACAATCCCGGCAATGGCGAATATTCTCAAACGGTAAAAATCACTTGCACGGCTACGTTTCGCAAAAACAAGCGATGCAGCAGCAATCAGCGCCAACATTCCTATTACTGCAAAAATCAGCGGGAAATCCACTGCCGGCACAAAGATTCGCCACATCATTTTTATAAATGCCTCTGCGTATTCTGCAATTGATTTTGAAAATACCTTCCCGCTGTACGAAGCCCACATCGATCCTGTGCACCACACCCGTAATATTATGTTTGCGGCTACTGCAAGCCCGAATCCTGCTATCCACATACCAATATCTCGTTTGTCCGATCTGAGGCTTGTATTTGAAAATGCAGAAAGTCGTACAGAGTTGAAGCTTTTCAAATACATTCCTGTCAGCAACACCACCGGCAAGAGAAGTACATTTTCGTAGCAGCAAAGGGATATAAAATATAGTATAGAAACACCGGCAACCTTCACCGACCGTCGAGCTTCACTCACAAAGAGCAACATCGCCAGGAGTGTAAACGTAACAGCCAATGAAATTCCGCGCCCGATTGCCCACAACGCCACTTCTCCCACAGAATGATATAAGAGAAACATCGAGGACGCCACAAATGGAAATGCCAATCTTTCCTCATCAGATGGCTGAATTTTCCTGCAGAATAAAAACAACAACCACGCATTTGCACCATGCAACACCGCATTAACCACAAAAAAATAGAAGGGCTTGTAGCCTGCAATACTGAGAGTCCATTGCAAAGTGAGATCACCAACCGGCCGGAAAAACCCCGGCTTCAATATGCCTTTATTCTCTTTAAGAAAATCAAGTGTACAATAATCGTCCGATGCGAAACTTCTGTAAAAAGCCGGAGCATAAATTGCCGAAGAAACCAGCACAAACAGGATCAGGATTAGTATTGATGTATACGATCGGTATTTTGACAAGTCAGCGCTCAACATCCTGGGTGGATACTTGTTCGTTTATAATGGTTCTCATTTTGTTTGCTATCTTCTCGTGGCCTGATGGTTTCAGATTGCGGTCAAGCAGGTAATAATCTTTGTGCGACAACAGGTTGGCCAACGAAACTGTCGACACACGGCTCCGTAGTTGTGCAAATCCGGGTTGTTGAATCAGCGAATCAACTGCTTTCAAAAAACGGTCGGCATCCAAAGCATCTTTCCGGTCGATCTGGGTTACAACTATCCGGTACGATGTATTTGGTTTTAGCCGCTGCAATATCTGTAAAAAATCTGCTGCTTCTCCGGCCGACGCATCTGTTTGCGGATTCCCGAATATCGAATATACTTTTTCGCGAAGAATTAATACAGCATACTTCCCGGGAAAATATTCCTTTCTCCACGTGTATCTCCGCCTTTGCTGTTCATACTCTTCATGAGTGACAATGGACGAATCTCCCCGCAGGTAGGCTGCATTTGCTGCTGCATCTTCTCTTCCGTACTGCACAACAAGTGTTTCTAACACCGACGTATCCACGAAATCAAGCCTGCGGAGCTTTGTTGCTGTACCCGGCGTTGACAATCCCATGTTCAGTGCGTGCATACCTGAATCCGTCGAAAGCCTTTCTACAAAAGTCTGTTCCTGTTCTACACCGCATCCCATCGTATATGTGTCGCCCAGGAATATGGTTGTGGGACCAAACAATTCATTTTCACCATCACGCAACGATTCGCTGTTCACCGCATACTGGTTCCGATACTCTATGTTACCGTAAACAAACCGCAGTCCCGGAATGATGCGGTGCCCAACAATGCTATCGTATATGGTACAGGGTTCGTAGACGATGTCGTTTCGTTCGTAACGATCATAGTAGCGGACAAAAGAGCTCTGAAAAGACCCGGGTATGTTAGCGGGATGCTGCACCAGGTAATTGAACCATATGTCAACCGCAATAAATACGACGATGAGTATCAGTGGCAGAAACCTTGCCGTCCAGGAATACCCTTTCTCAAACAAGGTGAGCACGACCACTATCAGCCACCATGAAATGGTGAACACCTGGATGGTAGTCAGAAATGGTGTGTGGAAGTCAATAGTGTCAGGAGAGTAGCTGTTCAATAACCATTTCACCCCCTGCAACACAGCAAGCAAAACAATCGCAATCACCGACCTGCGCAACAAACTGGCCCTGATCATGCTTAAAAGTTAACGGTTAAATATTAAAGGGCAAAAGACTTCCGCCTTTTACCCTTCAATAAATGTGTTCATCTTTGACGCCTTACGTCTGACGTCTCCGGTTTCACGTCTTATCTCATCAGATACATTTTTCCGTATCCATTATTAAAATACGTGTCGGTATTATCGCCTCTCGCTTTGTACTTGTCCATTCTTCTTCCGTTGAGGGTTGTTACAAACCTGTACAGGTAAACGCCGTTCGCCAGCTTCTGGCCGAACTGATCGGTACCATCCCATTTATACTCGGTGATGTTGCGGCCGATCCTGATGGGGCCAAGTTCTTCTTTTGTGATTTCGCGAACAATCTTGCCGGTCACGGTGAGGATCTGAATCTTCATATTCTGCGGAATTTCACTACCCGTCAGCGTAAATACAAATGCTGTAGATGTACTGAACGGGTTCGGATAGTTCAGCATGTTCGAGATCATCGACTTGGTGATCACAGTGAACGCTACACGATATTCCGTTTCCCCGGCTTTGTTACCGCTTCTGTCTTTACCTCTTACGATCAGTTCATATTCGTCGCCTTCTGCATTGTACTGATTTGTGAAATGCGGGAAGAAGTCAACTACTGCAGAATTGTCGGTAGAGCCTGAAGCCGGTGTGAAGCGCAATGTGTCGTTATCAAAATGATGTGTTCTCACCGTACCATCAGGATATCGCACCTGCACGCTGCTTAGTGCAGTGTCATTTAATAAAAGAAACCGTGCATCGTCTTTCAACCTGATCTGAATATGCGGTTTCGCTGATACAATATCCTTGTTCAATATGTGCACTCCATCAAATGTTACATCCAGCACGGGGTTCACACGGTCGGTCTTCACATAGAAGTTGCGGAACATAAAGTTGTTGAAATGATATTGCTCGGGTTGATCCTTGTTTGGATTAAACTCCAGGAACATGGTATTCATTTCCGGGAAGTTTTTTGAATCTACGGTCATCTGCACCGATACTGTGTCTCCGGGCATCAAGGGCTTCCGTCTTGCGATCTGGAACGTTTGTGTTACGTTGTTTTTGTCGAGGATATTCATCTTCACCGCAACGCTGTCCATCGGATGCGGACTCACATTCTTAAATGCCATTGCAAAGTCGAGCGGTTCCCCGATCTCAAGCGAGTCTTTAAACCTGACCATCACTCCCGGTGCCATTGCACCTTCAGGCAATGGTTCGTAGTAAAGTTTCCATTGAGATAATTGCAGCGGCGTCAGCTTCAATGAATCGCTGTTCCGCATCCGGAGTTTTATCGATGGATAAATTCCCGCATCCACACTGGTCAAATCCAGAGTAGTAGTGTTTTTATCGATCTGATGAAGCACCACCTCGTTGTTCGAGGCATCTACCCCAATTACGTCGATGTGTGCATCGTCGCCAGATCCTCCATCATCGCTGCTACCGGTCCATATCAGTTGATCCCAGCTTTTCGCAGGACCCATCAATGGAGAAGCAATATATCCGAGCGAATCGGGTGTAATACATTCTGCGCCAAGAGTAGCCCGGTCGAGCCTGCTTTGCGTCACAACATACCTGGGTACGAACCCGCTGTTTCCTTTTTTATATATAAAGATGAATGAACGTGGCCTGTTGAAAGAATCAACTGCAGTAAATCCTGCCGCGAGCAGTCGGTGATAAAGTGAATTATACGAACCATAAAGAGCAGTATCTGCCTGCCATTTGTCCACATATACATTGCTAGCAGAATCTCCACTCGCAACGTTTCTTACTACCACATAACTACCATTCGGGATACTATCCATGAAGTTCATCATCAGCTTCCTGCTGGCAGCGGTCATGTAAGAAAATTCAAAATTATGCTTCCTTGTAGGGGCGCAGTTTGCGGCTGCACTGCCGCTGAGATTAAGATTATTTCCGCCTGCGTCAACGTTCAGCCATGGCCTGAATGTTACGCTGTCGAATACGTTGAAAATAAGCGACAGACCAAGGCAGGCACTCGCAATAGGTACAGTACCATTCACTTCTACAGAGAAATCACTGTCGCCCGAACCGGAATATGGATAAACACCGTTACGTGCATACAGGTGATTATTGCGTGTGCCGAATTTCCACTTTCCGTCCGTAGTCAGGTGTATCCGTTCGGTCTTTGACTCCGCATGCTGTCCGCGGTGCGACTGGTTAAAGCCTTCCTTGGTTCCGTTCATGTAAATAAACGAAGCTGTGTTCCAGGTGTAGTTTCCTGAACCTGTAGGAACCGGTGACACACGCCAGAAGTACACACGATTATTGACATATGTAATTCCGGGATCAAACTCTATCAATCCGCCGGAGGAGGTGATCGTTTTTGTCACCTTGGCGGCAGAATTAAATAAATGCGTGGTATCAAGTTCAAGCACGTAGTTACGCGTGGTACTGAAAGGATCTGCCGTTGAAGCATAAAGCTTCTGATCGGCTTTGTTAATTATTGCAAGATTGTACGGGTACACGGTGCGGGCTTCGTCTTCGTATACGATCACTTCTTTCACCGTGGAGTTGTTCGATTCAGATATTTCATCAACTTCTGCATCTGCATCAATCGTCACCGATATCTTATTTGATCCCTTATCGCGGGTGGCAACAATCGGAATCGTTACGGTAACTGAATCGGCAAACCTCACACCTGAAATCCTTTTGCGAAGTATTTCTTCACTTGAACCATCAGGATACTGGCGACTAACAAGCACGGTAACCGAATCATCGACAGACTTACCAATATTGGTAAATTTGATTTTCGCATCAAAATTTTCTTCTGCTACCGAAATAAATGTCGGGTTCACAAACACCTGCGGCTCTTCTACCACATAGTCAGGCTTGGGTTGCTCATTGATATAAATCGCGGGGTCACCATGTACTGTAATTTCTTCGGCATGCAGGCGTGCATAATAATCATTCGGACCCGTCATTTCCATCATTCCTTTCAATGCGTCGCGCGTTACCTCACCGAGTGAGCGGCCAAAGTCGGCTGTAGAAAGGTTAGTGTACAG
This sequence comes from Bacteroidota bacterium, assembly GCA_023423015.1. GTDB lineage: Bacteria > Bacteroidota > Bacteroidia > Chitinophagales > Chitinophagaceae > Flavitalea. Next base: position 2,779 of record JAFAGE010000146.1, on the reverse strand, counting down.
ATTATGCAGGTAAATATTCAAATAGTTCACGATACCATAGTGGGTACTCGCCACAAAGGCGACACCACCACGCTGCTTGGCAAGAACAAATTTCTCCGACAAGGTTTCGTTTACCGAGAGGCGGGCTGCATTATAGGTAAAGAAGTTACCTGCATTACAACCATTAACGAAAAACACAGGATACTTACCCTGGTTATTATATGCCTGAGGGTTATCCAGGTTAAACTCGAGCGTTGTTGTACTGGAGTGGCCAAAATAGGTAAGCACGCTTATCCCCTCTTCAAACAACTGCGCGATGCGCTGGTTGTTCATTTGTTCTACAGAGTTTGTAGACACCTTACAAAATGTTGATACCCGCGCACCAAACATCGTGTCTTCAATGATCTGCCGGTAAACGCCCATATAATTACACAGTACAGTTCCGAGATAAGGATCACTTGATCCTGTAACATGCACCACATTTTTCATCCACTCTCTGCCGGCAATTGTTTGCGGAGCTGTTTTCTGGGCGTTTTCGTACTCAATTATTTTCTCGAGGTAATCTTCAATCTCCCTGCCATGAACTACTGAAAGTCGCCCGATCGGGATAGTAGCATAAGGCGTTGCTCCATCTTCTGAACTAAGCATGTTGTCTGAAGATGGTGAACCAAAAGACGGAACGAGATTAAGTTGCTCGATTATCGGGTCCGCTTCACGAATACGATAGTCGATGTAGTTAACTCCTCTTCCGATCAGGAATGCATATTTGACAGGTTCTGCAAATTTATTTCTTGCATATCGCAGAAAGTTTTTGATGGAAAGCGGGTGCTTCTTAATTCCAAAAGCAAACTGGTCTACGAGTTCATCAATATCAATTATACGTACTTTATGTCCTCCTCCTGCTGAAGATGCACGGTAAGCACGATACTGATCAACGGGATTATTTCCATTTGATCCTGTAAACAGTGCCTTATTCGAAATAATCAGGTAATCGCCCTGGTTGGCCACATTGTCGAACGAGATGAATGTTTTTGCTGTAAGCGAATTGACGCTGATCGTATTCGATGTTTCCTGGTTTACCAGCACGAAGTCTCTCGCACCGCCCGCGGGCACAACAATCTTCACCGTACCGGGTGTACTGATGTCGGCGGTGATTCGTTGTCCGGTTGTCAGGTTCAATAATACGGGAGCTGTTGAACCATAATTAAAATTGGTAATCTCGAGATATTTTGCGCCCGATGCGGGCAGGCTGAACTTGAAATATTTCGTGTTATCGAAATCAAATGTTCGCGGGTAGCTTAATTCGAAATAAGAAATCACTAAACGGTCTGTTGTTACAGCCGAAGTATTCTCGAACCGAACCGCAGCGGAGTTACTGCCGATCATAGCAAGCGGTACGGTAACAGACGTATGCACGTCATTAAAATAGTCCATAATCGTGTCCACAAGCAGGTTTCCGTTTACCTGTACCCGCAGATTACGCGCATTTAGCGCGTCGCCCATGGCGCCATATCTAAGAGATGCATTTGGACCAGATGCATATACATGCAGATTCGAGTGCGTGGTAGTTAGCGGAGTAGCCGGGCGAATAGCTGAGCTTGACCAGAATTCACCTTTATCGTAAGAAGCAGAATATACGTACTCACCAATTACTGCTGCAAAACCTTTACTCATAGCCTGCCGATAATACGTTGCAGCTTTATGAACGAAATAAGGTTCTGCCGGTAATACGTTTCCAGCAACGTCGTTTCCGGGATCTGTATACCGGATTCCCGATTGGTTGGTGTTGATGCTTAAAAAATAAACTGCTGTATCGGTTTGTAAACTGGTTTTAGTTGTATGTTGATAATTTGGATTGCGATACAGAGGTTTGTCGGCTTCGCCATCGTTCTCCTCACCCCAGAATTCAATGTAACCATTCGATGCCAGTGGACCGGATGATGAAGTGGTAAAAAATGGAACGGGTTTACCATTCCTCCACAGTTCAAAGAATTCAACGGACGTGTTACCGATACCTGCAGCATCGAGTGTGCTTTTGGAAATCCGGTACAAACCTTTCGCACCTACCTTAAACTTAAAGTAGGTCTGGCTGTGCCTGATCCATTCATTATTATACTGTCCGACGGCCGACAGGCTGCTCAGGAACAGCAATAATGCCAGAATTCGCTTCATTAAATTTGGTTGCAGGGTTAACATGGGGTTGGACTCTTATTGTTTCGTTTTCTTCTTCTTCAGATCTGCTCTCAATGAAAAAACATGGGTATATAATGGATTAGATTGGTTAGCCAGGTTAGTGAAGGCATAATCGATCTGCACATTTGAAATTTTAAAACCTGCACCAACAGAAGGCTGATAAATCCACACTTTCTTTACGTTCGACGAGTCATTGTCGTCGAGTGCTTGCTGAAAATTGTTGATGCCTCCCCGCACAAAAAATACCTTCTTCCACCCCACTTCGAGGCCGAGTTTAGGATCAAGACTTAACAGGTCTGAGGCGAGCACTGTATTTCTTCTGCCATCAAACGTGAGGTCGAAATTGGCTTCAGCAAGCAGGTGAAGATTTTTATTCAGTCTGAAATCGTAAGCACCGCCGATAATTAGCCTGGGTGCAGTAAGTTCAGTCGACTTAACAGGAATATCGTTCTTGGTTACATAAAAAACCTCGCGCATGCTTTCGGAGAGGTTGAACGACCATGCATTGAAAGTAGTGGTTACATCGCGGGCCATCACACCGATCTTCCATTTCTCAGAAGTGATTTGCACACCTGCGTCAAATCCAAAACCCCAGGCGGTGGTAAAG
>JAFAGE010000145.1 GCA_023423015.1 Bacteroidota bacterium | reverse complement strand
GTCTTACTCTCATCAGGAACCTGTGCATGCACGAAGCAAGAAACCAACAGGCACAATGTCATCATCTTCAAACTTCGTTTCATACATGAACCAGAACTTTTAATAACCTGGGTTCTGAACCAGTTTGCTGTTTTTACGGATTTCGTCGATCGGGATGGGCTGCCAGTACATACGCGGATTAAACACACGTTCTTCCATTTCCTCTACTTCGTATTCGAAACTACTGTCGCCGGTTTTTGTGATAGTCATTTTATGAACAGGATTTCCCAGCGTTTGTTCTGCAATTTTCCAGCGGCGTACATCGTAGTAGCGCTGCTCTTCCATGCCGAGTTCCACAGCACGCTCGTTGCGATATAATGTGACCAGTGCATTTCCTGTTGCTTCGGTAGGAGGCATGCCACTACGTTCGCGAACCATATTGATGTATTTTCTTGCCTCTTCTTCATTGCCCAATGCTATCTGGGTTTCGGCATAGTTCAGCAACATTTCAGCATAACGCATAAGGATCCAGTTTGCTTTCACTTCATCTACCAGGTACACTACCGGAATAGACGGGTCGGTGAATTTGCGGCAATAGTAACCCGTCATCGTGGAACTCGTTTCGTAGATATCAAATTCGCCGGGACCATGATTGCCGCCAACAAATGTTTCCACGGTCTGATCGCGCCATTCCACACCATTGTAAAAAATGGATGCATAGAAACGTGGATCACGATTTACATATGGGTCTGCGGGATTGTAACCGGAAGTTGGATCCTTAATCGATTTACCATTGGCCATCTCAAACATATCAACATATTCCTGTGTAGGCCTGTTCATGCCGAAAGCTCCATTGATGCCTTGCGGATTAATCACAAATTCAGATCCGATGATTTCCGCGGGATCCCCATTGATCCGGAAAGGATATGCCCATTGCACGTCGAACATCACTTCCTGGTTATTATCGTCGAGGAAGAGTTGTCCATAATCAGGATACAGGGAATACGTGCCCAGGTCAATCACGGCCTTACTTGCATCTGCAGCACGCTGCCATTTGGTCGCATCGTTCGACGGATTATTCAGTTCGCTTGCTGCATATAATAGTGCCCGTGCTTTCAGGCCAAGAGCAGCTCCGCGGGTTGCACGGCCGATGTTGGAACCTTCCCATACATCAGGTAACATTGCTGCGGCCTTGTCCATTTCGCTTGCAATAAAATCAATGCACTCCTCGAAGCTGTTGCGGGGAACCGATAAACTGTCGGTGAGGCTTTGTGCTTTAGTAATCAACGGCACTCCTCCATAAGCGCGCACGAGATAGAAATAATAGTACGCACGAAGAAATGTAGCTTCTCCTACAACGGTTCTTGCTAAAGCTGTATCACCTGTAAGGTTGCCGGCATTGTCGAGCAGCACATTAAGACTGCGGATCTGGTTGTAGTATCCCCACCTGGAATAAGGATCGTTGTCGGATGTTACCTGTCCGAAATAATACGCATAACAACCCAGCCAGGTATGGCCTCCTTCGGTAAGGTCCGACATGTTATCCATGTTGTCCCATATAAACTGCCACGAAAGATAATTGTAAAGGTCGTTTACATATAGTTGCGCTACTGTGGGATCGCTCCAGATGGTTTCTTCGTCAATTACGTCTAGGGGTTTTTTATCGAGCACATTTTTTTCGCATGCAGTGAAAGCGAACACCCCAATACAGATAACTAAAAGATATTTACGGTACATACGAATGTTTTAAAAAGTTAAGTTGACTCCAAAGCTGGCAACCTTCATTTGCGGGAAATAGTAGCTGGCTCCACCAGGTGATTCAGGATCCCAGTCTTTGAATTTTGCCTGCGTAAACAGGTTAGTACCCGACACATAAAACCGCAGGGTTTGTATCCTGTGTTTTGCCAGGAAACGTTCGGGTAATGTGTATCCCAATTCAATATTTTTCAACCTCCAATATGCGGCGTTACGAATCCAATAGGTAGAGGTTTCTTTTTTGTACTGGTTCCTGTTCAGCGACAATCTTGGATAAGTGGGGTTGGGATTTGATCCATCGCTCACGTATCTGCCCTTGATTACTTCGAGCGGATTTGCTCCAAACAAAAATTCCCATGCAGCCTCATCAGAAAAATACACGCTGCTTCTGCCGGTACCTTGTATCAGGCCGCTTAAATCGAATCCGCGGAAACTTGCCCCGAAATTTATACCATAGATGATCTGCGGCGTTCTCGGAAATCCGATAGCTGTTCTATCGAGATCATTGATGATACCGTCGTTATTCACGTCTTTGTACATGATGTCGCCAAGTCCCGGATCGATCGTTTCAAATTTTGGATGATTGTCTACCTGCTCTTTGGTGAGGTAAAGCCCTTCGGCTACATACCCGAATACCTGCCCGATCGGGCGACCTGTTGATCTTTGCCAGTCCGGAACATTTTCAGGTTCGTCGATGAACATCACCTTGTTTCGGGCAAAGGTGAAGTTGCCACCTACGGAATAACGGAACTCACCTACCTGGTTGCGGTGCATGGCCTCTATTTCAAACCCGCTGTTGTTTACTCTGGCAATGTTTTCCACCGGCAACTCTGCTCCGAATGTTGCAGGTACCGACAAATTCCGTGTTGCAAGGATATTGTCGCGTTTCTCGAAAAACACATCCACCTTGAGATCGATAAGCTGGTTGAACAATTGTGCGTCTACACCAAAGTTTGTTTTTCGTGCACGTTCCCACGTTACATTCGGATTTGCCAGTCCTCCTGCAAATATGGATTGAACCGGAACCGGCGAATTGCCGCCGAATACATAACCTCTTCCATAAAGGAATGGCTGTTGATATAGGAAACGTCGTCCACCAATTTTATCGTTGCCCACTTCACCATAAGAGGCTCTTACTTTCAGGAAGTCGATGACTTTGCTTTGCGCAAGGAAATCTTCGCTGGAGATAACCCATCCTAAAGATGCAGAAGGAAAGAATCCATAACGACGCGAAGCAGGGAAGTTTTCTGAGCCGTTGTACCCGAAGTTCGCTTCAGCAAGGTATTTACCATCGTAACCATAGGTAATTCTACCCACGTAGCCTTCACGGCCGCTTTCTGAAGCGGAGCCGTTGTTGGTAGCATTCAGAACGGGCCCTGCAAATAGCTGGTCGATCGCTGCTGAATTGTAAAGAACTCTGCCTGCATTGAAGCCTTCATCGTAGAATGCTGTTTGTGTGTACAACAGCAAACCTGAGATATTATGCCGGCCGTTGAACGTACGGTTGTAGGTGATGTGCCCTTCAAACGTTGTATTACGCAATTCGCCAAACTCCTCGAACAATGATGGCTTCTTGTCTTCAGTGACAGGTTCATAGCCATCATTTGTTCTGAGGTAAGTAGGATAAGGAATGAGCCATTGTTTTTGTCGTGAGAATCCGGCATCATAAGCCGCAAGAACCCTGATTGCAAGTCCGCGCGTCACGAAGTCGAGCTTTTGATCGAGTGTTATAGAAGTTTGAAGGGAATTGTTCCACCTGTTCCGGTATCCGGTTTCGGTTAAGTCGCCAACCGGATTGCCGCCATTACGGGTGGCAACTAAACCATTTTCCCAACGTACGGGATGCATGTTGGGAGGTGCAGAAGAGAAGATTCCCTGTTCAACTGCCTGGCCCTGCATGCCGGGAAAATGGGTAACATCCCTGATGCCCGCTACATTCAGCGACAGCCGTGTGGATTTACTCACTTCCGCGTCGATGTTCGCTCTTATATTGTATGTGCGGAAAAAGTTATTTGGTATAACACCGTTCTGGTCGAGAAGACCGAATGCAGTGTAGTATTTGATGGTTTTAGAGCCACCCGACATGGAAATAGATTGCCTGTGCATGGGAGAATTACTGCGGAGGCGCTCTTCGTTCCAGTTTACATTGGGATAGTTGAAAGGGTCTGATCCATCCCGGTATTTCTGAATATCTTCCGGTGAATAGGTGAGATCGTCGGGAGTGAGAGAAGGATCGTCATTTTGTTGAGCCTCGTTATACAACGTGGCATAGTCGTATGAATTCAGAAACCGCGGTATGCGAATAGGATTTTGTAAGGCATAATACCCGGAATAGGAGATTATGGGTTTTGATTCACTTCCGCGTTTGGTAGTGATAAGAATTACACCGTTTGCACCGCGTACCCCATATACGGCAGTTGCCGATGCATCTTTCAATACAGACATCGATTCTATTGTATTTGGATCGATGAAATTGAAATCACGTTGTACTCCGTCAACCAGCACCAACGGCGAATTGTCGTTGAATGTAGATGGACCGCGGATGTAAAGTGCTGCCCCGTCTTCTCCCACTTTACCGGTTCCCTGCACTGCAACTACGCCCGACAACCGTCCGGCAATTGAATTGGAAACGTCGGCAACGGCATTCTTTGCGAGTTCTGCCGTTTTGATTTCAGATACGGCACCGGTGAGGGTAGCTTTTTTCTGCGTGCCATATCCTACTACAACCACGCTGTTAAGCGACTGCGCGGTGGATTCCAGCACGGCATTGATGTTAAGCTGATTGTTTATTGGCACTTCGTGCTCGGTATAACCAACCATTGTAAAAACCAGTATGCCATTTTTTACGGCGTCTGACGGCACTTCAAGACGGTAATTACCCGAGTCGTCGGTGAGTGTACCTGTCGAAGTGGCTTTGAGTTTAATGCTAACTCCGGGTACCGGCAAATTTCCTTCGTCGGTAACCTGGCCGGTAATGGTAACACGTCCATTGTTTTGCGCTACTAATGAAGGAGGTAGCACCAGCACAACAAAAAATAAAATGAGAAGATGGTGGATTATTTTTCTCATATAGCAAAATGTTAGAGTAATGGAAAACCGCGCAATCGTTTTGCGGCTGAAGGAAAATTACAGGCCTTTTGAACTGTATTTTGTACCAAAAGTGAACGAGATTGGACAATCGCAAATGGGCAACAGTGTACTCCACCGGTGTTCTCCAATACGTGAGAATGGTTTGATTGGTCCAGAAATTAAATAATTCTAACGGGCAAGTCAGGCGGGAACTTTTTCTGAATCAGCTTCCCGCCTTTGCATAAATTTTTCC
>JAFAGE010000124.1 GCA_023423015.1 Bacteroidota bacterium | reverse complement strand
CGATAAATCCTCCCGAACCCATCATCGAACCCGTTGCAAAACCACCATCAGAGAGACTTTCATAAGTCATCATCCTCGTTTCACCTTTTGCAGTTTTCAGCAACAGGTTTGCTGGTAGTATGGGAACAGATGATCCGCCCGGTATGCAAGCTTTTAATTTCTTGCCATTCGCGATACCGCCGCAGTATTCATCGGAATAGAGAAATTCTTCCACCGAAATAGTCATGTCTATTTCATAAACACCCGGCTTGTTGATGTTGCCGCAGGCACTGATCAGTTTCGTTCCGGTAGATTTACCGATCCCAATCTTTGCATACTCTTCACCTCCCATGTTGATGATCGGAACAACAGCAGCAAGTGTTTCTACATTATTCACTACCGTTGGACAATCCCACAATCCTTTTACAGCAGGGAATGGTGGTTTGATACGCGGATTACCACGTTTTCCTTCGAGGCTTTCAAGCAATGCAGTTTCTTCGCCACATATGTAAGCGCCTGCACCACGTTGAACATATATTTCGCAATCGAATCCTGAACCAAGAATATTCTTTCCAAGAAAGCCATTGTTGCGTGCTTCTTCAATTGCCTGTTCCAGGATGTCTACGATCCATGCATATTCGCCACGTATATATATGTATGTACGGTTCGAACCGAGAGCAAATGAGGAGATCACCAAACCCTCAACAAGAAGGTGCGGAATAAACTCCATCAGGTAGCGATCCTTGAATGTACCGGGTTCTGATTCATCGGCGTTGCACACCAGGTAGCGGGGGATGCCTTCAGGCTTTGCGAGAAAGCTCCACTTCATGCCCGTTGGAAAACCTGCACCACCGCGACCACGCAAACCGCTTTTCTTCACTTCCTCCACGATATCGGTCGGCAACATTCTGAACGCTTTTTCAAGCGCAGAGTACCCACCGTTTTTCCGGTATGCGTCGAAGTAACGTATGCCTTCTATTCCAACTTTATCTATTAACAGTTTTACACTCATGGTTTATCTGTACACACCGCGACATTTAACGTCGGGGTAAAAAATTTTATACGATGCTTTTAGCTCCTGCTTTCTGCCTGCATTCATCAATGATCTGGTCCACCTTTTCTTTTGTAAGATGCTCCCGGAATGTTTTACCGAGTTGCATCATTGGAGCATATCCACAGGCTCCCAGGCACTCAACAGTTTTCAGCGTAAACAATCCGTCGCTGGTTGTTTCTCCCGGGCGGATGTTCAGCTTTTCGCATATGTAATCAACAATGTTGTCGCTTCCATTCAGCATGCAGGGACCAGTGTGGCAAACTTCGAAAACATATTTACCAACGGGTTTAAGATTGTACATCGAATAGAAGGTTGCCACTTCATACACTTCGATGGGTTCGATGTTCAAAAGCGAAGCAACATAGTCCATTGAAGGAACATCGAGCCATCCTCCGAATTCTTCCTGCGCCAGGTGCAGCAATGGCAGCAGCGCGCTTTTCTGTTTCCCTTCCGGGTAGCGGCTGATGATTTTCTGCGCCTGTTGTAATGTATTGTCTGAAAAAGAAATCATTTTATACTCTTTATGCATCCATTTCTCCGGCAATCAGGTTGAGGCTACTCATCGTTATGATGGCGTCGCTCAGCATGCTTCCTTTCACCAATTCTTCATATGCCTGGTAGTAAATGAAACATGGGCGCCGGAAGTGTAAACGATAAGGTGTTCGTCCTCCATCACTGATCAGGTAATAACCCAATTCACCATTTCCTCCTTCCACACTCATGTATACTTCTCCGGGTGGAATATCTATTTCACCCATAATTATCTTGAAGTGCCAGATCAGCGCTTCCATTTTTGTGTACACATCCTGCTTATCGGGCAGGTAATATTCAGGAACATCGGCGTGGTAAACTTCGGCTTCTGCACCTTTAAATTCCTGCACTTTCCGGTATGCCTGTTCAATGATGCTTATCGATTGCCACATTTCCTGGTCGCGCACAAGGAAGCGGTCATAACAATCGCCCGTGCTTCCAACCGGAATGGTAAATTCAAAATCTTCGTAGCTGCTGTACGGCGTGTGTATTCTTACGTCGTAGTCTATTCCCGCTGCACGCAGGTTTGGTCCTGTGAAACCGTAATTCAATGCGCGCTCTGCGCTGATCGGACCTACGCCAATCGTTCTTTCCATGAATATGCGGTTACGCTTAAACATGTTGTTGAATTCGCGCAGAACCTTCGGATATTCATCCAGGAATTTTTCAAGTCTATCAAATGCCTTCGGAGTAAAGTTTCTTTCAAAACCACCGATGCGGCCAATGTTGGTTGTAAGGCGCGAGCCACAAACCTCTTCATAGATTTCATAGATAAGCTCGCGGTATTGCATCACATAAAGGAAGCCCGTGTATGCCCCTGTATCCACGCCCACGATGGAATTACAGATCAGGTGATCTGAAATACGTGCGAGTTCCATGATGATGATGCGAAGATAGTCGACCCTTTTAGGCGTTTTGATGCCCAGCAGCTTTTCGCAGGTAAGGTGCCAGCCCATATTGTTGATGGGAGCTGAACAATAGTTAAGCCTGTCGGTAAGCGGGGTGATCTGGTATAAGGGTTTGTGTTCAGCAATCTTTTCGAAGGCACGGTGAATATATCCAACCGTCTGTTCTGCCGACACTATTCTCTCGCCATCTAATTGGAGGATATTCTGGAAAACTCCGTGAGTTGCCGGATGGGTCGGACCAAGATTCAACGTGGTGGTCTGTTTGCCGATCGATCCTTCCGGAAGTAATATATGATCAGACATTGCCTGTCTTTGGTTATTTTTTAATTATCGTCCAAACATTTCATCATCCTTATCCACTCTCGTTTGTTCCTCGAGCGGAAATTCCTTCCTCATGGGAAAGTAGTCCATCTCATCTACGTTCAGTATTCTCTTCAGGTTGGGATGGCCAACGAAATTTACCCCGTAAAAGTCGTACGTTTCGCGCTCCATCCAGTTAGCAGCCTCGAAGATTTTTGTTGCAGTGTACACATCGGGTTGTTCAATGCCTGTAAACACCTTGAACCTGATACGCACATTGTCTTCCAGATTATGTAAGTGGTAAACAACCGCCAGTTCTCTTCCGTTCTGGTGTGGATAGTGTACTGCCTGCAAGTCGGTCAGGAACCTGAACTTCAGCTCATCGTCTTCATAAAGAAACTGGAGCACTTTCAGGTTCTGATCTTTTGGCGCCTCAAACGTGAGCATTCCATAGGGCTCTTCAATGTTTGTCACCTGGTCGCCGAACTTGTCGGTCAACCTCTGCCTGATAGTCTCGTTCGATAGTTTGGATGCCAATTTATTTCAACTTGTTTTGTCTGATACTAACTTCTGGCGGAAATGTCGGCAAACGGCAATTTGAAATTCTTCTCCATTCTCCGCTTCCCGTTCTCATTCTCCGTTCCCGCTCTCCGTTCCCCGCTCTCCATTCTCCCTTCCCCGTTCTTCATTGCCTCGCCCTCCGCACTCCTTCCTCCGCCCTTGTATTCACGTCTCACGTCACTGTATTCCATAGCTCTGCATCAACTCCTTGTACTTCTCGCCGTTTCTGCGTCGCAAACTTTCTTTACCCACCAGGTCCTGAATCTTGATGATGCCATCAAGCACTGCTTCCGGGCGCGGCGGGCAGCCGGGAATATAAACGTCTACCGGGATGATCTGGTCAATTCCCTGGAGCACGCTATATGAGTCGAAAATTCCACCGCTGCATGCACATGCTCCCATAGCCAACACCCAGCGGGGTTCGGCCATCTGGAGGTAAACCTGTTTAACCACGGGCGCCATCTTTTTCGCAATTGTTCCCATAACCATCAGCAGGTCGCACTGGCGCGGCGAGAATCCGACTCTTTCCGAGCCAAATCGAGCCAGGTCGTAATGCGATCCCATGGTGGCCATAAACTCAATTCCGCAGCAGGATGTAGCAAAGGGCAGTGGCCAGATAGAGTTTTTCCGCGCCAGGCCAACTACTTTATCGAGGTTAGTGGCAAAAAAACCTTCACCTTCCAGTCCCTGCGGACCTTCCTTAACCAACTTCACGTTGTTTTCACCTGCAAGATTATATTGTACCGGACGTGCCATAATTTCAAATTTTAAACTTCCAAACAATACTGATGAAGAGCGAAGGCCGATTTCTCACCTTTCACCTTTCACCTCTCACCTCTCACCTCTCACCTCTCACCCATAATCAATCTTCCCACTTCAACGCTCCGCGCTTGATGATGTATATAAACCCACAAAGGAAAAATCCTACAAACATCAGCACGGCCATAAATCCTTCCCAACCCAGCGACTTAAAGTTCACTGCGTAGGGGTAGAAAAAGATCACTTCTACATCAAACAGTACAAACAGGATGGCAACGAGGAAGTACTTAATAGCTATAGGTTGCCTTGCATTTCCCACGCTTTCAATCCCGCTCTCAAAGTTGGCTAGTTTATCGGCAGTTTTCCGTGTTGGACCCAGGTAATGAGTAATCGCCATCATCATGCCAACAAAAACGATCGCAAATAGTAGCTGAAGACCCACAGGAAAGTACCAATAAGCATTGTCGGGAGCCTGACTAACTACCTGCAAAAGGTATGTATGCATGACGAAAAAATTTAATTCTCAGCGCACTAGATAACGCCGTGCAAAATTAGGGCAAATAAGGGAATAGGCAAAGGGCGGCAACGGCAAACGGCAAAGTAAGAACGGAGAACGGAGAACGAAACCCGCAGGAAATGGAGAGCGTTCCCCGTTCTCTGTTCTCCGTTTCTCCATATGCCACCAAAAAAGGGCCTGCATTTCTGCAGGCCCTTTAGCTAAAAATCAACTAAAGATGAAAAACTTTATGATTTCTTCTTTGTGCCCGATGATGAAGACGACTTAGGCTTTGTACCTGTTGTAGTCGTTTTCTTTGCCGGTGCAGTCAGAATCTTCTTAACGTTAAGCGCGTTCTCGTCGGTAGGATCCAGCTTCAACACCTCATCAGTGTAGTAAATAGCTGTGTCTTTTTCCTTAGCAATGTCGTTGTAGTACGACACCAGGTAGAACAACGCGTTCTTAGCATAAGGCAACAATTGTTTGTTGGCGCTGGTGTCGAGCTCTACAGCTTTCACTCTTTTTGGCCAGTTCGGGGTAGCCGA
>JAFAGE010000089.1 GCA_023423015.1 Bacteroidota bacterium | reverse complement strand
AATTAATCCCATCCTAGCCGACAAGACTGTTAAACAACATTCCTGATGTAACAATTAACGAGCTTGCACGTCAAACGTTACCATGAGGATCTTCATCACCGGCGCTACCGGGTATATTGGAAACGCGATCGCCATGAAGGCTGCGATAGATGGATGGACAGTTCATGCACTCGCCCGAAATCTCCAATCCCCTCACCTTCCCGTTCACCCCAATATTCATTGTTTCAACGGCGACATCAATTCTCCGGAAACATTAACTCAAGCGATAGAGGGATGTGATGCGGTTATTCATACAGCAGGGTTGACGCGGCTGCATTCAAAAGATGTTGATGCTTTTTATAAGATAAATGTTGAGGGTACCCGTAATGTTTTGGAAGCAGCTTTAGCCGCGGGAGTCAAACGTTTTGTTTTCACCAGCAGTTGCGCAGTACTGGGCCCATCGGATAAACACCCGGTGGCGGAAGATGATCCAAGAATCACAGCTTTTGAAAACGACTACGAAATCACCAAGCATGCAGCCGAGTTGCTGGTTGCAGAATATGTTAAGAAGGGGCTGCAAGCCGTGATTGTGGCACCATCACGTGTGTATGGACCTGGCATCAACACTAACGGGAACCCCATATCTCAATTTATACGGAATATTCTCCGGCGCAGGTTTGCTTTCATTCCGGCAGCAGAGTCTGTGATTGGAAATTATGTGTACCTGGATGATGTGGTTAACGGACATTTTCTTGCGTTAGAGAAAGGCAAAGCTGGGGAGAAATACAATACAGGTGGCGAAAACTGTACTTACCATACTTTTTTCAACACCATTCAGAAATACGCGCCCGCACGCATTTATTACCTGCGCTTACCAAAGTGGAGCCTGCAGCTGATAAGCATATCAGAAATGATCTTCTCGTCGGTAACCGGCCGCCACACGCATCTTAACCCCAAAGTAATATCCCGTCTGTTCCAGAACCGGGCAGTCAGCACCGAAAAAGCTGTACGCGAACTGGGATATAAAATCACGGGCATCGATGAAGGCATTAGTAAAACAATTCAGGATATCACCAACCACAATGCTGATCATGAAGAACACCGTACTGATAACCGGCGCGGCAGCCGGACTGGGAAAATCGCTGTCCATTGAATGTGCAAGGCGTGGGATGGACCTGGTGCTTGCAGATATCGACCAGGTATCAACTGAAAAGCTCGCCCGGTTTCTTCATCGAAGTTATGGTGTACATGCCGTTTCGTACAGCTGCGACTTGTCTACCATTCAGGGTTGCATCGAACTCGGCAACGAACTGGCAGCAGCAGGCATCCGGCTAAATATCCTGATTAACAACGCCGGCCTGGGAGGCACATTCGGATTTGAGGAGCGCAGCATAAACCAGCTGGTGGCGCAGATCAACCTGAACGTTGTTGCACCTACTGTTCTTTCACGATTGTTTATACCAAATCTAAAATCTAACGGAGATGCCTACGTGCTGAACGTGGCCAGTCTTGCCGGATTTTTTCACCTTGCCGGCAAACAGGTGTATGGAGCCAGTAAAGCATACCTGCTCTCCCTATCACGAAGCCTCAGGGCAGAATTTGCTGAACGCAACGTGTCTTTTTCGGTACTTTGCCCGGGCGGTATGAACACGAACCTGGAACTCACCCTCAAACATCGCCGTTGCAGCTGGTTTGCGCGTTTATCCATCATGCAGCCGGAAAATGTTGCGAAATTCGCCATCGACGGCATGCTGAAACGGAAAGAATTAATTATTCCGGGATTGATGAACAGGCTGATGCTCATGACTGCGAAATTTATTCCTTCTTCGGTGAGCAACCGTGTTAGTCGCGCTGAAATGCAACGATTGATGGCACAACGCGCCTGATCAACCCGGATATTGTTGCTCTTTCCACGCCGCAGGAGTCTGCCCAGTCATTTTTTTAAAGTTTGTAAAAAATGCATTGGGCGACTTAAATCCCGCCTGCCGTCCGATTCCTGTTACGGAGAGCGCGTTAGATGTATGTTCAAGCATTAACCTTTTTGCTTCTTCCACGCGATAGGTGTTTATGAATTCATTGAATGTTTTGCCTGCATAAACATTTAAGACCTCTGTGAGATGATTTCGGGAGAGCTGCATGGCAGCAGCAACATCAAAAATGGTGAGTTCCGGGCGTAAATGGCTTTTCACTTTCCATGTAGTTGACCAGGTTCTGTAACCGGGTCGCTGCATCTTCAGATTTCAATCCCGATTTCTTATACCGGACATTCCCGTTTGTCTCTAACGTTTCTGATCTACCGATAAAAAAGAATGCTGGACGTACAAACAACCTGTATCCAAGCAGGTAAGTAAACAAAGCAACCATCAGCTGTATTATAATAAAAACAGATTCGTTGCGGATGATACCAGCCAGTAGTAAGTGAGTAAATGCAAACGACAACACGTAAATGCAGGTTATGAAATACAGGAGATACAATACCCAGCGGAGATCACCGTCGTTGATCGCTGAATAGGTGTTGAGCAGGTTGTTACGGATTTTTTTAAACCGCCGTAGTGATACAAAGCTGTACAACAGCAGTTGAACTACTAACACTTCAAACGCGAGGAGATCTAACACCTGAGCCGTCTGTGGATCTATTGAAAATGCTCCAAGTATAAACAACACGTCTACTACAAAAAACAGAAAGAATGGTGAACAGTGAATCCATACCAGCCTTAAAGGCAGACGCTGATTCTCCAGGGAGCGGACAAACAGGTAAACCAGTGGACCATAGAGCAGGTTGGCGTTGGCAATAAAACTAAACAGCACCTGTTTGAAGAGACCCGCATTTTCACGTGTATATCCCGACTCCAGAAGTCCGATAGAGAATAAAAATATATATATGCCCAGAATCACCATTGCCGGATGTTTCTTCTTTTGCAGAAAGAATAAGAAAGAAAGGAAAACACCCTGGCTGGCACCTATTATCGACACGATCAGCTGAAGCGGCATAAGCTAAAATAAGTGGCAGTATCGTTGCGAAGTTACCGCCTGAGGAAAAGCGACAAATCTTAAATTTACACACGCACTTTATTTATGAAAGAAATACTCCTTGCTCAATACGACATGGTTCGCGGTTCCCGTGCGGTATTGTTCGATTACTGCGACACCATCAGTGCCGAACACTTTGTGTATGCTCATCCTGGCTTCGGCCGCGGAGGAAGTATAAGAAGTCTGCTCATTCATATCTGTAATTGTTATGAAGGATGGATCACGAAGCGTGTGATGAGGCGCCCTTTTGAGGGCGCAGGTTTACAAAGTCTGAACAGCGTAAACGAAGTGAGAACCTGGGCACATAAAGTTGATGACATTGTGAGAGAATTTATAGACGTGTTCGATGGCAGGTACCAGCAGAACATCACTATTCCTTTCTTTGGAGACGATAATATCACCACCACGCCGCTACACCTCTTTACGCATGTAATAACGCACGAATATCATCACAAAGGACAGATTCTGTCGATCAGCAGACAACTGGGGTATGTGCCGGTGGATACGGATGTTTTAAGGTGATCCACCTCCGCTAAAGCTTCGGTGAATGTGAAAGGTGAGCGGTGAGCGGTGAAAGGTGAAACCGCCCTGCGTCCTACAGCTTCCGCCCTATTTCGTTCCAGAAGGCAATGGCTGCGGTTTTGTTGTGGGGCCGGCTACCTGCAGCGTGCCATCGTTCAATATTTTCATGCGATCGATGAAGACTACGCGCTGGTCGCCGGTTTCCGTGGTGCGGCCATGATAAACGCAGAACATTTCTTTGCCGTCGGGCGACCACGTGATGCTGTTGTGGCCTGTGCCGGATACTACTCCACCTTGCCCCGTGTTCTTTTGCAGTACGGGATTGTTGCCTGATTTTGTATAAGGGCCAAGCGGATGTTTAGCCGTAGCATAACCAACTGCATAGTTCTTTCCGCCAAAGTAGTTGGCCGAATACATCATGTAGAATGTATTGTTCTTTTTGAAAGTGACAGAACCTTCGGTCCACCTGCGGTTCACTTCCCTGGAAGTAACCGACCTGCTCTCCCATTCTGCCTGCCTGTCGTCCATTTTTACCGGTGGGCGTAACAACATCACCGGTTCTCCGACCACTCCGCTGAAATCAGGTTTCAGCTCCACACCATACACCCAGCTTTCTTCTATTTCATCGTACCAGCCTTTTTGTTTTGCCCACTCAGAAATTTCGCTTTGCACCGGGTGTTTGTAACAACAGCGGGAATAATACAGGTAAGCTTTACCGTCTTCCGCGAAATACACGTTGGCATCAATGATCGGGTATCCGGGATCGAACAACGGGCGATTGTGCAAATCAATAAAAGGTCCTGTTGGATTGTTTGCAACAGCTACGCCTATCCGAAAATTCTCATATTCGTTTGTCGGGTTTTCTTTCCATTGTGCGCTGTAGAACATGTAGAACTTCCCTTTTCGTTCGTAAACCTCAGGTGCCCAGTACGCGCCATCGTAAGAAGCAGTGGAATCGCTCCATCCGTTTTTATTCGAAGCAAAAAATACCTGCCCTTCGTTTTTCCAGTTCACCAGGTCTGTTGACGAATATGCCACAAACCCGTTTCTTGCACCCGCACCAGTACCATACATATAATACTTATCGCCTTTTACATGCAGCACGTAGGGATCTCCGAATTCTATGTCGAGCGGGTTTTTATAAGTGGCAGCTTTGGCTTTTGCGGCTACCTGGGCCACTATAGGGTTCGTAGCAAAAAGATTAAGAACGATAAGAACAACGAAGGACAGTGTAATCTTCATCGGTTCATGTTTAAGCAAGGAAAGAATCAGTTACTTTTAAAATGAAATTAATGAGAAGCTGCCCTTGTACGTGGTGGTGCAAGCACAGGTGTAGCAATACCATTTACATCATATACAATTCTTCCGTCGCGGATGGTCATTTCACATTCAAATTTTTGTTTTGCAGGTAGTTTGTAACCAACGCGATCCCACAAACCGAAATTTCCTTGTCGCACGTTCAGAATGGTAATATCTGCTGGCGAACCTGCACTCAGGTTGCCCAGTTCTTCTCTTTTAATAGCCTGCGCGGGCGCCCATGTAGATGCCTTGATCACAGATTGAAGGTCCATACCCAATGCCAGGAAGGTCGACATCACATTGAGCATATCTTTCATTGCGGCATTCATACTGCCTGTATGCAGGTCGGTGCTGATGGTATTGGGGAAAAATCCTTCTTTGGTTGCAGGAATAGCCTGGCGATAATCGAAGCTTCCTCCGCCATATCCTACGTCGAATATTATTCCTCTCGACTGAGCAGTTTTTATAAATGGTTTAAGTTTCCTCGACTTCAGGTCTACGATCGGGTCCCTACGCTGTAATTCGGTGAATGTATGCGTGTAGATGTCGCCCGGGCGAAGACGTTTAAGAAACAACTCTTCGATAGAAAGCGGTGCATGCGTGTCATCACCACCAAAATCGATCATTACCGGGATGTCTGCGATTTTACCTGCTTCTACTGCACGTTCTACAGGCGTCCATTGTTCTGCCTGGTAGTGTGCCACTTCGAAACCTACAATATGGTCTTTGAACCTGCGCGCAACGCTTGCAGCCATCTTCGAATCCATATCTGTAGTATCCTGTTCCCAGGGTTCGCCACGCATACCTTCACCCACAATATTCAAAAAAGACAACACGCGCGTTTGCGAAATGTCGATGATGTTCTTTTTGAAAGTTGGGAACGATTTCCAGCCAGCGCCACCGGCATCTACCACAGTTGTTACTCCAACTCTGAAAGTAAATCCATCCGGAGGTAATGCAACGGGCCCATTGCTCAGGTACCTGTCGGCCTCGGTGCCCGCGAACACGTGACCGTGTATGTCGATCAATCCGGGTGTAACGTAAAGCCCTTTTGCATTCACCACCTGGCCGGCGCCTGCGGTGTCGATGTTGGGGGCGACTTTGGCAATCTTCCCATCCAGCACGGCTATATCCATAATGCCGTTAATCTTGTTTTTCGCGTCGATAACGTGACCGCCTTTAATAACGATAGAGTACGGCTGTGCATTTGCTGTAAAAAGGGTAGCAAAGATCAGAACAGCAGCCAATAAAAAATTCCTCAGCATATTTGGTTGATGTTTATGTAAGGGGTGAAGATAACGAATGCTGGCTGAAGGCAGAAGGCAGATCGCAGAAGACAGATGGCAGGTGGCAGAAGGCAGGTGGCAGAAGGCAGAAAGCAATATAACGCACAGGTGAAAGGAGTTTCGCCCTCGTCCTACGCCCCGCGGGCCTTACACGTTCTCCATTCTCCGTTCTCCGTTCTTAGTTCATCCGCACCAGACCAACATGCTTCACATTTTTCCGGTCGTGCGTATAGGTTATATGCACTTTGCCGTCCTGCGTTTGAATGATGGCGGGATAACTGTATTCTTCCTTCTTGCCGTTTTCAAGTATAAGTACGTCTTTCCATTGCACACCATCGCTTGATATGGCTACATTCAATTTACCGCGGTTGTTCCACCAGTTCTCGCCGCGGATGGTGGGATTATACACCAACATGAACGAGCCGTCTTTCAGCGTCACCGCATCAGTGCCTGAATTGGGATTCCGCACAGGCAGCTTTTTCAGGTTTGTCCAGCTATCACCATTATCGTACGACCATGCAGTCACCAGGCTATCCTGGTTACTCCGGCAAATGACCTGCAATGTATCACCACCGTGTTCCAATATGCTTGGCTGTATTGCCCTGAACGTACTCTGGCTGTCTACCTTTATAATCTGCCAGCTTTGGCCTCCATCAATGGATTTTTCGATGTGAACTTTCCACGTGTCTTCTGTTTCAATACTTGAGGGGCTGAGAATGGTTCCATCTTTGAGTTGAACAGGTTTATTTTTCACAGGCCCGATCAGTCCATCAGCTAACCGTTCAGGTTTCGACCATGATTTTCCTTCGTCGTGTGATATGCGAAACATCCCCCACCATTCACGAGGATTGGGGCCAACTTTATAGAATAGGAATATTTCATCAGATGCTGATCGGAAGAGCACCGGATTCCAGCAAGCATAACGTAAAGTGTCGCTGATAACACCGTCGGCAATGATAGTTGGATCTGTCCATCTGTTGTTCCGTTTAGATGTTATCCAGATGGCAACATCCTTAGCCGACTCCTTTGTGCCAGCAAAAAATGCCGACATCAACTCACCGGATTTTAGTTCAACCACCGTTGAAGCATGACATTCTTTGAATGAGGGATTGTTTACAATAAGTGAAGAAGATTCAATATTCCACTTCTGCTGGGCAGTAGTTACAATGAAGCTACAGGAACAAACAATGACAAACAGGATTTTCATACACGTAAATATAACACCTACACTAAATGTAACACAACCACAAAAAGCGAAGATTATTGGTTGCGAACGAATTTGCGATACACAGAAACCGCTTTCTGCAACAGGGATGGATAGCGTAGCTGGAGGCGGCGCCGAAATTTGACGACCGCATTTGCTTCTGCAACGGGCAGCTTGTTGTTGTTCCGGATAAGAGCAACAATTTCGCGGAGTTCTTCTGCTTCCAGGTTCCTGTCATTAAAAATAAATGGACGAGTAGTATGTTCCACTGTATCCGCCAGGTCATTCCACATATATTGAACGGGCGCCGATGTGCTTCCTTTTTTCAGTTCTCTCTTTATTTCGTTATAAACAGAAGGATCTGCATCAAATCCATATTGGTTGGGATCTGCTCCGCTGCAGATGAGTTGAAGTATGGTACGGAGGCATTTATCGCAATGTGAACAGTTTAAGAAATTATGCCGGTTGGAGTAACACACTTTAAGGTGAACAGCTTTGCCTGCTTGTTTAGTTTCATGAACAATCATGTCTACCTTCTGCGACCTCTTCATTTCGAAACCATCATGTCTTGTTGTTAAAGAAGCCCAGCGTACCAAATTATCTGTTTCGGGAGAAGAACCCCACGGCAATTTAAAATCGCCCGTAGTAGAAGAAGCCAGGAGCAATTTTTCGAATCCGTATACAAACGACAAAGGCGCGGCCAGTGATGTCAACGATAGACCATGCTGAACTCTCCCCCACCAGTCGAGGTCTTCGAACAGTGAGGGGATACGGTGAGAATAAAAATCGCGGATATTCGACCGCACAACATGGTGCGGAAAATCATTGGTCCATTCATTTGAAGAAATGGATGATTGCAGGATGTCAAATTGTGCCTGGTCGTGCAAACGGATATCGGCGCCATGCACAGTGATAAGATGCAAAGGTTCGTGCCTGTGCATTAAAAAGGAGGCGAACGAATCTACGCCTCCACTGAACATCAGGGCTGTCGCTTGCGCACTTGAATCATTATCAACCAACCGATCGACCAATAATTTGCTTTCGCTGCGTTTCATCTGCGGATACTGGTTCGCAAATGCATCTTTTATCCCCAGCATGGAACGATAAAAGTTCCTGTCGAGTTCCGGCACAGCAACGTCAAACGGAATGAACCATGAAACAGGCACCATGTTGGCGACGAAGGGAATGGCGGCAATACTCTGGGGAACCTTGCTGATGTCGGCGTCGCCATAGTCGGCAAACAAGCGCGTACGCGAAAAATACTTCTTCAGTTCAGCCGGGATCGAATATTGATAATTGATCCGCGAACCCTGAACAAAACAATCCGCGAGTTTTATAGCAGGCATTTGATTATTCCCCTTCATTTCCGTTCCAGATGTCGTGCGTAGTCTTCCAGGTGCCGTCGGCTTGTTTTTCCAGGATGTTCAGGTATTTGGAAGTTGATGTGGAAGAAGGGCCGCCATTTTTGGGTGTGATGGTCACTTTTGCTTCACCGCGGCCGTAAGCGAGTGAGCCGGAGACTTCCACATCTTCGTAGTGGCTTTCAAGTTCGGTGTGAAACTCATCGAATATAGATTGATAATATGCCTGTACGGCTTGTGTACCGAAAGAAGCTGGTTTACCCGGGGCCATGAGCACGCATGAGTCGGCGAAGTGCACGGCGATACCTGCCGCATTTCCATCATTGAAAGCTTTGGCGCGTGCAGCACTGATTTCGGAGATGAGTTTTATATCCTCTTCTGTCGATTTTGTTGTTGATGCAGAATCGGTACAACCTGCCAATACAGCAGCAACAACCATTATAAGAAAAGGACAGACTCTATAACCGGGAAAATCAACCAGCAGCCGCATACAATGAAATTATGGTTCAACAATACTTCTACAGACACAAAGCAAACAAATATTCTGGGAAGATGAACGTTCGCAACATTATATTTCAAATTATTCAGATTACACTTGTGGATCAGCAGAATCTCTCCAACTTAGTTTCTCATTCCTGTTTATACCTCCCCCTAATGAATGCTTAACACGACTGTCCGGTTACACCTCCCGGGCTATTGTTCCAGCCTGAAGCATCGCAGAAAAATTACTATGCCCAAAAAAATCTTTCCATTGTCGTGGATTGGTGTCGCTGCTTTATTGATGCACACCTCTTTGAATGCACAAAGCTACCTTTCAGATTCATTGATTCAGGCATCACTGGAAAAACTTTCCCGGCAGGCCTCCACTACTTACCATCAAATTAATGAAAGAACCACGAGAACTATTCGCCAAATCACGAAGCAGGAACAACGACTTCTAACCATTTTTAAGAAAACGGATTCTGCTCTGATTGGTAAACTTTCCTCTCCAAAGTACGACAAGTATACCCAGACCCGGTCTTACGTTGGCAAGTTTTCGGGTCCATACCTTGGTAAGATAGATTCACTCCATACAGCTCTTAGATTCCTGGATAGCCAATTTAAATGGAACAGCACTGAAGTGACAAAGGCACTTAACCAACTCCAGACCATACAGGAGGCATTTTCCAATGCAGAACAACTACGCAAATACGCATACTCAAGGAATGCAATTTTCAATGAGCAATTAAAACACTTAAAACAAAGCCGTTACCTACGCAAGTACAATAAACGCATAGCGCGATACACTGATAACCTCAGGGAACTGCGTAGGCTGGCTAACGACCCGTCGAAAATAGAAGAAGGCCTGATATCACTGGTTGTTGAGAAATATGCATTCAAAAAATTCTTCACCAGCCACTCACAACTTGCGCGGCTATTTTCTCTTCCCGGCGGATTTGCAGAAAGTGAAGCAACAGTTCCTCCCGGAATACAAACAAGGGAAAGCCTGGAACAATTTATACGGCAGCGTTTCGGAACAAACATGAATGTGCAGCAGATAATCAGGGAAAATGCACCTGCCGCACAAGCGCAGCTGCTTAAATCTAAAGCAAAGATCGCGAAACCAGCAGGTTCCCTTGGAAATACAAAAGAGCCGATTAGTCATCCCGACAATACCGGCGCTGCTATCGGAGATCGCTCGTTCCTGAAACACTTTCAGTATGGAGGGAACATACAAACACAGAAAGCATCATACTACTTCCCGGTTACGGCCGACATAGCCCTGAGCGCAGGATATAAACTTGGAAAGTCGGCAGTGTTGGGAGTTGCGGTATCCTATAAAGTGGGATTAGGTACTGGCTGGAAAAACATCGTAATAAGCCACGAAGGAATCGGCCTGCGCAGTTTCGCAGACATAAGGATACTAAAAAACATTTTTATATCAGGCGGCTACGAACAGAATTATAAGTCCGGGTTCAGTTCTATTCAACAACTACACGATGAAAGCAGATGGATATCCAGCGGGCTTGTTGGATTAAAGAAGAGTTACAGTGTAAGTAGAAAACTGAATGGAAATTTCCAGGTGTTATGGGATTTCCTTTCGTACAACAAGCCGGTGAATGTGCCCCCGGTACTTTTCAGAATTGGATATGAACTCAAATAAACATCACTAACACCTAACGAACCAGCAGCAATCAAAAATGAAGACCACTACGCTGTTTCTTTTTCTTTCTCTAATTAATCTACATGTGTTTGCCCAGGGAAAACCTTACGACGAAGTTTCCCTGGCATCACCCAACGTTGCGGCACTTGGAAAATATGCCGACATACCTGTTAATACCCATACAGGCATTCCACAGATCGGTTTTCCGATATATACCATTAAAGATGGACCGATCGAATTGCCTGTTGGATTAAGTTACCATGCTTCGGGCATAAAGGTGTCGGAGCTGGCCAGCTGGGTAGGACTGGGATGGAGTTTAAATGCAGGTGGTATGATCACGCGGGTAGTTCAGGGAGTGCCGGATGAACGAGGCACAACCACGGGCCTGGTCAACGATACCACACACCTTTCGCACAAAGGGTTCTACAATTACCTGATCGTGGATAATGTAATCCCTCCCTTCGGAAAAGTTGCGGATATCGCGGCTTTTGAAGGATCACACAAGGATGGCGAGCCCGACATGTTCTTTTTCAACTTCGCTTCCTATACAGGCAAATTCTTCTTCAACGATGATGGTAAGCCGGTATTGCTACCCGAGGGAGACATTAAGATAGAATACAATTATTCCGGGTCGGGAAGCATAAACAACTTTACACTAACACCCCCCGACGGCACGAGGTACTATTTCGGAAGAACGGCAGCTCCTGTTGACATAGACCCTGTAGAGATTACACACATATTTGACGAGAACGGATACAATGGTTCGAACAACGTAATCAATACCTGGTACCTGAACAGGGTTGAATCGTCGGATGGGCTGCATGTCATTACCTTCAGCTACACACTGGAGTCGTACAGGTACTTTGCCTTGTCGTCCTTCCCCGTAGCCGGAGTAGCAAATCGTGCCTACGAATACAAACTTATCCAGCATTATGTGCAGGGCGTTCGGCTCGCGAGCATTTCGTTTGTAAACGGAACGATTACGTTCGAGCCGTCATCGGCAGCCCGCCAGGATTTACTTTCTGGAACCAGCACAGTAAATACTGAAGTGTATGACACCACGGTAAAAAGTCTAGGAACAATACGGATTCAGAATACAATGGGTGATTTCTGTAAACGGTTTACGTTTAGCTATGGATACTTTGATGACAACACCACTTCTTTGCGGGGATATATTAGCAACAGGCCGTTTAATTCAGACCGAAAAAGATTAAAACTCGAATCCATTGCAGAAAGCAGTTGCGATTCAGCTTCAAGTGTACCTCCAACAACTTTCGATTATTACACGGAGCCTTTACCCCGCAGGCTGAGTTTTGCCACCGATCATTGGGGGTTCAACAACGGGGCAACTACGAACAATCAATTAATTCCAACCTATACGATTAACGAGTTTATCACAATCAATGGAGCGAACCGGGCAAGTGCTTATCCTGCCATGCGTGCCGCAAGTCTGAAGAGAATTATTTATCCCACCGGCGGCTACACCGATTTTGAATTTGAAGCAAACACCACCTGGGTAAGTACAACTGCATACAACAATGTTCTTACCTGGCAAGGTAGTATGGGTTTTGACGGAGGGATGGACCCCATCAAGACAAACGTGACTTTTACCAGCAATCCCTCTACGTTTTACATCGAAAATATTGGTGACGATGGTGAAGCTACTGTCAAAATAAACAATATCAGCGATGGCACAATGATCCGGATAATACATGTGGATCCGAATAGCACGCAAGCGGAAACAGTTACGCTAATCCCCGGCAGTTACGAAATTGAACTTTTCAAAGCCGAGCAATCGTCCACTTCGGGAGACGGCGTTGCGTTAGCTATCTACGAAAAACAACCTTACTCAGTCAATGAAAATCGGATAGTCGGCGGATTAAGAGTTAAGTCAATCACGTACCACGATGGAATATCTAGCAATGATAAACGTGTTGATTACAGTTACGATGTAAATGGCCGGTCATCGGGTGTGCTTTACAGTCGACCAACCTACGTGCAGTTAGTACGTAACGACATACTTAAAGAATATGGAGTATACAATATGGGCGATACAACGATAGCCAATTGTTACACTTATGGATGTGCTGTATGTCAAACTTCCTCCATGTTTCCCTACCTCCTTTCACCCAACAGTATCCGGCCCATGGAAACGTCGCAGGGAAATCACATCGGCTACAATGAAGTGCGGGTTTCTCAAACAAACAATGGACACACGATATATCGACACTATGGATCCGACCGCTGGGATAGCAATACCGGCGAAGTATGTGTTTCCAATGTTAACATCAATACCTGTGATCTCAGTAGCCCCAATTTTCCCGCTGCCCCACCCGAACATGAATTCAAGCGAGGTGAGCTAAAATACGAAGGACATTTTGATGAAGCCGGACAGCTTTTGAAAGAAACATATTACTACTACAACTACGAAGACAACCCGCTTACTACCCCTGCACTGATAACCGCATCTTTTGTGAACTCGGTTAACCAGGTCGTGTGGGGTCAGCCATTTACTCCGGGCGCTCCCGGTACTTTTCCTAACGGAGAGAGCATGTATGGCCTTACCACTTTTTATGAAATCAAAACCGCAAGAAAAACATCGGCACGGATAGAAGAAAGAATATGCACTCCCGGCGGAGCCTGCCATATAACAACAACAGATCATTTTTTTGAAAGTCCCTATCACCATCAGCTTACCCGATCGGTAACCAGTGGTTCAAATGGAGATACGCTCGAAACGAAGATTAAGTATGCAGCCGACTTCAGGCTAAGCAATTGTGATAATTTTTCGCAATGTTACCAGGAATATAACAATGGCATTGCAGGTGCAAACAGTCAATTACATTCCGGACTCTCCGCGTGTGGCCAGACAAATCAATTCTGTCGCTTCTGGAAGTGGCAGGAAATTCTCCAGTTAAAAAGTCAAGTTCGAAAGGCATACCTGTCGTGCAGAGAAAACTTATTTAATAGCGAGATGTCGTGCCGTTCAATGGCAAAGGCAAACGCCGATCCCGAGCTAAAACCAGTCACAGAGCTACAAGACAAAAACAAACTTGTTCCCATCGAAACCACCCAGTGGCGAAATGGAAACCTTGTTTCGGCCACATATAATAAGTTCGATTACTCAACAGCTCCCGCCAACGAGATCTATTTAAGCAGGATTCAACTGCTTCATCCCACCACCTTATCCACAACGTTTACAAATGCCGCTGTATCGGGTAATTCGGTTACAAAAGATTCGCGGTACCAACAGGAAACAAATATTCAATTCAGGAATGGAAATATCAGCGAACTCACAAAAAAAGATGGAATTGTAACAACCTATGTGTGGGGATATAACAACACCTACCCTGTTGCAAAGATCGAAGGTGCATCATTGCAGGAAGTATCCGGGGTGTCCTTATCAGGGAGTATACTTAACAATCCCGCAAACGATCAGCAATTGCGCCAGGAGCTGGACAAAATTCGGCAGCAACTGAGCAATGCATTTGTGTCTACTTACACGTATTCACCGCATAAGGGTATGACTTCAGAGACGGATCCGAATGGCAGAACGAGCTTCTATGAATACGATTCGCTCGGTCGTCTGCACCTGCTGCGCGATAAAGACGGAAACATTGTAAAAACCATCGAATACCACTATCAAAACCAATAATGGATGAACGCTTACCACCACATTAAGTTATTAATGGCTTTGCTTGCTTTCACCACTCATGCAGCACTAGCTCAAATGTCCATCAGCGGGCCGACTTGCGTAACCCATAGCACACTTTACCAGTACAATATTGAGGGTAACTGGCAGACTGGTGATTTTGCAAAGGTTTGTATTGTTGGCGGAACATTCAGCGACGGATCAGTTGAATGCGGCGCCGATTCGGTAATTTCTTTTGTTCATGTTCGATGGAACGAAGATGCAAGTACTGGTACCATTACGCTAACATCCACATCTGGCAATGCCAACATCTCTGTAGTCATTTGCAAACGGCTACACGCAGGTTTCATTGCCAGTGGGATTAAACAAGACGTTGCTTTTAGTACACGACCCGATAACATTATTTGCGCTATGCCCCAGGGTGGATCCTGTGCCACTTCGTACGCCATGCAATGGGAATCTTCACCTGACGCAGCAGCCTGGGCGCCCGTGACGGGCGCTACAAAACAGAATTTTGAATTCGTAGGCCCATTGTCAAATACTGCTTATTACCGAAGAAAAACAACAGAACAAACGTCGGGCACCGTCGGATATTCCGATACTGCGGTTGTTTATGTTGGTCCGAATCTGGCCGACCACATCAGATAGTCTTCATTACCCCTACCACACCCTGCCACATGCCTCTGAAATCATTTCGCATAAAATGTATGCTGTCTATCCTGGCATGCATACTCTTAAAAAATGCGTTGTACAGTCAACTGTCTATCAACGGCGCCACCTGTGTAAATTTGAATACGAGTACGCCATATCAATATATGGTTAGTGGCATTCCCTTCAGTGGCCCAACCATGACGTGGTGCGTTAGTGGAGGAAGGATTTCATTTTCTTCCTCCGGGGGAGGAACGTTAAACGGCTGTATCAGCGGTACATCACAACCTGTTGTTTATGTTACATGGACTTCGAGCACAGGAAGTATATCCCTTACAACATCAAACCCCGCGGGAAATGCTTCGAAAAGCGTAACCGTAGCGCCTACTTTCACGGGAGGAACTATATCAAACCCTACACAAACAATTACCTACAATACAACGCCTCCGCAGGATATTTTGTGTTCGCCGGCACAGGGAGGCTGTGGCAGCTATACTTATCAATGGCAGCAATCAACCGACGCGGTTACTTACACCAATGTGCCCGGGCAAACGTCGCAAAATTTTACATTTACAGCTCCACTCACCACCACCACGTATTACCGGCGGCGTGTAACAGAAGTATTATCAGGAACTCAAATTTATTCTAGCAATTTCGCAACCATAATGGTAACCCCTCAACTCAATGCTTCAACGGCAGGTCCAACCAACCAGAATATTTTTTCCGGTATGGCACCCTCATTGCTCAACAGCGGTCCCGCCAGTGGAGGCAATTGCAGTAGTAACTTTATTTACCAATGGCAGGATTCCATTGCCGGTGGAAGTTTTCAGAATATACCCGGAGCTACTTCCGCATATTCTTTTAGCCCGCCAACCCTCACACAAACCACCTGGTATAGAAAACGCGTAATCTGTGGTTCGGAAACAATTTATACCAACGTTGTTTCCGCGACTATTGTTCCACCACTTGGTTCAGGTGGTACAATCAGTCCTGCAAACATCAGAATAGCAAAGGGTGTGTCACCCGGACGATTGACAGGGAGCACACCTGTTGGAGGAATATGTTCAGCGTACATTTACCGATGGGAACGAAAGCTGATTGA
>JAFAGE010000016.1 GCA_023423015.1 Bacteroidota bacterium | reverse complement strand
CCAATGAGCATATCGAGTATTCTCGCTCGCAAAAATGCTTCACCATCGATTGTGTTGTCGTTGTCTTCGTTGAGTTCACCCATCATCTTGAGTGAATTGTCAGAATCACCCAATGGTTCACGCTCTTCCAGCAGGCACACTTTTCCTGCGAATTTTGGACTGAATTCACCCAACAAAGGAGAAGGACTCACTACACCGATTACCGGGCTAGCCTGGGGCACATTTACGGCTTTCGCAATTTCCGTAACAACAAGAGGTGAGAATGGATGCTGAGCCGACATGGCATCGTCAATAAGGCCGTGAGCAAAGGTTTGCCGGATCTCTTCCGGCAGCAATACGGAGGGATCTTTCTCAATGTTCCTCAGAACCCACTCTTTTCCGGATGCAGAAACAAGCCTTAAGGAAACGGTTTGATGGCCACCACCAAGTTGCAGTGGCTTTAAACCGCCATCTACTTTCGCGATGTCAATAAGGGGAAGATAAGTGCTGTCGGACCACTCTTTACGATAATTTTCTCCGAAAAACATGCGATGGATGCTGCTAACTTGATCATACTTAGGACGCAGACGAATCCACGTACTGTCCTGACCATGACCTGTGGAAATGAACAGTATAAGTAGAACTAGCGAGAGAGAAAGCTTACGCATCAGCTTTGGTTCAAAAATGGAAGCACCCACGGCAATCCAATCGGCAGGTTTTCTCTAAGGTGGGAAAAGGTTATACAAATGTATGTTTATTCCGTAATTCCTAACCAAAGCAGGGCGTTGAGGACTAATAAGTCCTGAAACTTATTGTTAAAAGTGAACGACAATTCGCGGTTTGTACCGTTTTCATAATCAATGTCGTTGTGGCCCATATTAAAATATACCATGCGGTATTTGCGATTCGTCCACACCACGGGGAAGTACCCTTTATGCCATATCTCGTGCGGTTTTGGACCAGTCCCTAGGGGAAAACTCGATGAGTCAATGGATAGAAGAATCGCTATATCCTTGTTTTTTTGCAGGTCGTGCTCCCACCGGTACCACTCGTTGGGAGAAGACTTCACCAGGCCCGCAACGCCTTTAGTCACAGGGTGACTGCTATTTTCCACTTTCAGGAATGCTGAAGTTGGCCTCCAGGTATTACTTACATACTGACCTGAGCCAAGAAATTCGTTGTGATACCAGTCCCAATTCTGCGGGTATGCCGAAGGTGTCAGCGCAAAGCCCGCGAAATGGAATCCGATCCATCCGCCTCCCTTCCGAATATACCTTTCGAAAGCAGAACGCTGCTCCGCAGAGTCGGGCCTCGTATCCAGAAAAACTACCACCTTATATTTTGCAAGGAAAGTATCGTTCATGTTGTTCCAGTTCGACGTCGTGTCGTATTCAAAGCCATGAACCTTTGCCGCATTTGCAAACCATCTATTCGCTTCGCCCACAAATGATATATGCGCACGATCATTCTTCGCACTAAAGAAGGCAACTACTTTAAATGAAGCATGTTCGCGGCTGCACGCAGCCTGCAAACCCGATAATAACATACACAGGAAAAAGAACATTCGCATTTTCAAATTTAAATGCAAAACGTTCAACATAGTTGAAGTGAAAAATGATGAAGAAGCACAGCATGTATCTGATGGAAATGAACGCACTTCTCACGAGGAAGCAAATAATGACTGGAACAAGGCAAATGAAGGCAAACAGGAGGAGGATTAATTTAACTCCTGGTTTCGTCCGCAACCTGGAGGCACATATGCGCGTATAAGTTGAGAGAATAAATCTTCACCACTAAAATTCAAGCATATGTATCAGCCAGTGAAATCATTGTTAAGAGCTATACCGTTTACCGCCGCCGTACTCCTTTTTACATTATCAGCATGCGACAAAGATGATGATGACAACAAAGAAAAGATTGAATACACGCTGAGTGCCACATTAGACGGAGCATCGGAAGTGCCTGCCGTAACATCGGATGGCATGGGTACTATGTCGGGTACGTATAATAAAAACACCAACATGTTAACCTGGTCGATCATGTGGCACCAGCTTTCAGGGCCAGCGACAAACATGCATTTCCATGGACCGGCAGAAGTTACAGAACCTGCAGGTGTGGCTATAGGAATTCCAGGCTTCGCACAGGCTGCTGAAGGTACCGTGGAAGGTAGTGCGACGATTACTGAAGAACAGGAAGCAGAACTGCTGGGCGGCAAATGGTATGTTAATATCCACACCGATTTGAATAAAGCGGGGGAAATAAGAGGCCAGGTATCTTCGCAGTAATATTACCGGTCACCTTCTGTTGTACCGGCAGCGCGCCGGCGGTCGGCTTTGCGAACTTCACAGCGTTCGCAGTATTCGGCAAAATCGCGACATACCTCAAGCAATTCTTTCTGACCATATGGTTTGGTGATGTACGCAACTGCTCCGAGGCTCTCTGCCAATGCGGTATCGCGGGCAGAAGATGACGTGCTGAACATGAATGTGGGAATGTGATTATACACATGGTTACCCTTAAGCACCTTCAGCGTGTGTATTCCATCCCATACGGGCATGTTCAGGTCGAGAACGATACATGAGGGAAGTGCATGAGCATCGGGAATCTGCTCCAGAAATTGAACCAGTTCAAGCCCGTTCATAAAGCAGCGGATCGTAATGTCTGGGTTCACGTGACGCATTGTCTCCACAATAAACGCCTGATCATCCGGATCGTCATCCGCATACAGTAAATATGGCGTCATGTAAGGCGTTTGTCCTTCTTTCAAATTTTCTGGTTGAGATCAGTTTAAACAATGTTTCCCAGTCGTAATCCACAATGCGTCCACATCCGGCGCCTTTCGCCTACCATGGCAAAAGTATAGCATAGCAAAACTGGCTGTATAAGGCGGAAGTATATGGAAGATGCACACTACGAACGTGGGCGACAAATGTAAGCAAAATCTCCCATTTGGGTAAAAGGCATTCCACAGTCTGAAGCGAATTGGGCATCACACTGGCTGGCATGTTTTGTGAACCATGATAAGCCAACAGGTGACGATGCAAAAACAACGTATCATTCTGGTTGAAGACGACCCTATGGTAAGCGACATAATTCCGATCCTTCTGAAAAGAAACGGCTATGAAGTAACGGAATTTGTGGCGTGTGTTCCGGTATTGCAACAGCTGAAACAATTTCCCCATCTGTTCATACTCGACTTTCAACTTGTTGACGATGATGCGCTGGAAGTTTGCCGCCACTTTAAGAATTATTCAAACACAGCGGAAGTTCCGCTTGTGTTTTTGTCAGCAACCCCCGACTTTGAAGTGAAAGCCTGCAAAGCAGGAGCAAATGCCTTTATCGGAAAGCCATTTACCAGCCGACATTTACTGAATACAATCCGTGAGCTGATTGAGACGGCAGAAATGCAAAAATTTAATAGTTCGCGACATTAATATCCGCAACGAGGTAAATGGGAGCTTTCGGATTGGCGAGTGTTGCGAAGTTTACACAAGGTGATTCAACCACTCCATACGCGGGCAGAAAAGATCCTGCCTGTCCTACAAGGTTTGAAGCACGTGGAGTTCCCTCCGCGTCGATAATAACAGTTGATCCCGTGGGCAACCTGAATATTTTTCCCGATTCAATGGCCGGAGTTGTTACTGCATCAAACGGAAGAAAGTAAGCCGCTCCGGGTGCGAGTGGATAGGCCGAATTGGGATCCAGGCCAGGATTTTTCTTTCTGCTTTCGGGTTTGAAATAAATTGTGTAAGGACTGTTATTCACTATAAACGGAACGCGGGAATCAGACGTGTGAAGATCGTGTGTAACTGAAGTGCCATTAAATACAATGGAAAAAATAAAACAGGTGATCAAGCCCTGTAACGACAGGTTGTTCATGTGTACGGATTTAGGGTTGCTTTCAAGGATATCGAAGCAGCGGCTAAAATAATAGACAGATCTGAGAAGTCAAAGCAGGCGTAAAGGGAAAATGTCAAATAGCAGAAGGGCCTTTCTCTTACATATTTCCCACCTGGCGTTGCCCTTTCGTAGAATTACGAGGCAAATCCACTATTTCCCGGACAACAATTTCATGCTTTATTGTACATAAGAAAAACGCAGATACTTTAGGCATTGTATCTCACGTTCTATAAATCCGGTATTCTAAATAAACCATTATGAAATCTAACTTATTCAATTACCTCTCCGTGCTTCTCCTGGCCGTATTTGCAGCCACAGGCTGTAAAAAAGAAGGCACGGAAAAACTTACCGCCGACGCGGAAGTTGCCACACATTACGACGATGAATCGCTCGTATCTGAAGAAACAGATGCTATAGCCGACGAACTTAATTCATTGATTGAAGCGGATCCTGTACTTGGCGGCGACGCGTCAGTACTGGATGAAGTAATCTGCGACGCAACTGTGTCGGCAAACTTTGAAAGTGATCCGATGACGGTAACCGTAACATTCAACGGCGCAACCTGTAATAGCAAACGCACACGCTCCGGTGTGGTGGTAATCTCCATGGCAAATGGCCAGCACTGGAAAAATGCAGGCGCACAGATCACTGTTTCCTACCAGGATCTGAAGATCACCCGCAAATCTGACGGAAAAAGCATTACGTTGAATGGATACCATAAATTCACCAACCAGAGTGGTGGATTGCTACACAAGCTTGCTACAACACCATCTATCATTCATACCATCTTCTCTGATAATTTATCCATCAAATTTGATGACGGCGATGCAAGACAATGGAATGTGTCGCGTAAAAGAGTGTACACTTACCAGGAAGGAATTGTACTCACCGTTCATGGAATGCATGAAGATGGCAGCGAACAGAATATTGCAGACTGGGGAGTGAATCGTTTTGGTAATTCATTCATTACTCAAATCAACACCCCGGTGGTGGTAAAACAAAGTTGCAATTTCAGAATTACTGGTGGTGAGATCAGTCACAAAACAGACGAATTCCAGGCGACAGCCACCTTTGGTCTTGATGTATCAGGAAATCCGACCGGATGCCCCGGTGATAGTAAATATTACTACAGGCTTGGCTGGAAAAGGCAGAGTAACGGAAACAGTTTTAGTCTGCTGTTGCCTTATTAAACTTCTTAATCCAAAAAAAACCGCAGTGAGAACTGCGGTTTTTTAATGAGTTTATTTCACGTGTTTATTAACAAGCTTCGCCAGTTCAAACATTGAAACCTGGTCTTTATTACCGAACACAGGTTTAAGTTTTGCGTCGGCATTGATCATTCTTCTATTCTTCTTATCCTGAAGATTATTTTTCTTGATGTAATCCCATATTTTCTTAACGATTTCCGTGCGAGGTATCGACTTATTGCCGATCACTTCCGCCAATGCGGCACTAGGTGCGAGCGGCGCCATGAAGGCTGCATTTGGTTTTCTTGTAGATTTTTTCTTAGCGGGTGCTTTTTTCGCAACTTTTTTTGCGGCTTTTTTCTTTGGAGCTTTTTTAGCCGTTTTCTTTGCAGCTTTCGCCATAGCAATTTAAATTTTAAATTTTTAAGATAGTTTCGCTTGAAGCACAGATTGGTAATGGTTAAGTGCTTAAGGTACCTTAAGGTACACACATATCTCAAAATACAATGAAAATGAGGATATAAATTATCCAGAGCATCTGGATAACGGCTATGACGGGGAAAAACCGGGTTCTTTCACGGGTTTTACAGGGCCCGGCCGACCAGATCCTAACCCGGTTTTTGAATCTTATCGCTCAGTACTTCTTCCTGACGTAGCGATGCCAAGGCAAATAATTCCCAGGATCAGATAGCTGTACGAGCCCAGTTGCGGGATGAGTAATAGTAGTTCCATACGGTTGTTTTACGGAGTAACGAATAGCGGAAATTCCAGAATGTTGGGGGGAAAAGTGAATCGCAGGTATGGAATCGGCAGTCAAAATACAAAGCGTTTTTGAAGAATCAAAGTACCCTGCCGATCTTTTTCACCCGGCCTCTCTTCCCCTATCCCGGCAATTTTCTCCTCATCTTTTGCCGGGTCCATACGCCTCGCGCAGGCATCCGATTTGTTATATTTCAGGTGGCTGAGTGTTTCAGTCACTATACAAACAAAAAATGCTATGAACTATATTTCTTTCATCAGGCTGCGCAGCGAAGACCAGGCTTATCATACACTCACACATGGAATATATCTCGGCACAAACAACGACGGGGATGATATTTACCAACTATATGATTTCTGGGTGAGCGTACAGGAAAACTCTAAGGGATTCTATTACGAAGCAAACCGGGAACAACCGTCGTTCATATCATCACAGATGATGAGGGCACAGGAATTGTAATCTGAATTAAAAGCCTAATTCTGTGATTATGCAAAACGAAAAGCTGCACTCTTCGCTGGACGAATTTTTTGTTACACTGCTCCAGGAAATTTATTGGTCAGAACAGCACCTCGTTACGGTGTTGCAAACGATGTCGAATGCCGCAACTACTACTGAGTTGAAGGAAGCGTTCAACAAACACCGCCAGCAAACCGAAACGCATGTGCGCCGGTTAGAAGAAGCATTCGGAATGTTGAATATTGAACCCCAGGCGGAACCGAGCGCGGGATTGCAGGGATTGTTCGATGAAGGATGGCAGGTTATTGATGAGTCGCAAGAAGGCTCGGCGCAACGTGATGTAGCATTAATCATCGCTGCGCAGAAAGTGGAACACTACGAAATCGCCACCTATGGCAGTATCGTAACACTTGCACGCACGCTTGGCAAAAACAATATATCAGAACTTTTACAGCCGACACTGACTGAAGAAAAGGAAACAGACCTGTTACTGACAGAAATTGCAGAAGCCCGGATCAATTACGAAGCAAGCAGAGAATCTATAACGGCGTAGGAATTGGAATAGATCTAAAGTAAGGACCATAGATTTCTTTAGAACGGAGATTACCCTTTATTCAAGCATTTAGTTAGTCTGGTTGAACCCTTCATTACGAAGGGTTTTTTATTTGGCTGATGTTAGATGGCAGATCCTTTCACTATTCACCAAGGATTGTTACGACCAGTTCCCTTTTCCCTCCATGGTTTCGGTGTTCACACAGGTAGATGCCCTGCCAGGTGCCGAATGCGAGCCGGCCTTTGCTGACTGGAATAGAAACTGAACTGCCAAGCATAGCTGCTTTCAGGTGAGCAGGCATGTCATCGGCACCTTCATAGTTATGAACGTAATCCGGATCATTTTCCGGAACGGCCTTGTTAAAATATGTTTCAAAGTCGTTCCGCACTGTCGGATCGGCATTCTCATTGATGGTAAGAGAAGCAGAAGTGTGTTGAATAAAGACGTGGCAAATCCCGGCATTTATGTTTTCAATACCGGATAATTGTTTCATGATCTCATCCGTGACAATGTGAAATCCCCTTTTCTTCGGCGAAAGGGTTATAAATTTTTGAATGACTTTCATAGTAATTGTAAAACCTCTGGTATATGCATAAAAGTATCACCATTAATCAGCATGTAATATTATTCGCAATGATTATGCTGCTTTTATTCCTTCTCCTCTCATGCAACGGAGCAGGCAATGGGAGCGGCTCAGCCAATGGAACAGATAACGATACAGTGATTACCGACACAGCTCCCGGGGTGATCATCACACCTCCCCAGGATACTTCGTCGGTAATTACACCACCCCCAACAAATGATAGCAATGTGGTTGTTCCGAGGTGAGCGGTGAGAAGATTTTTCGGTAAGATGCTGTTTTTTGTTTCTAATATTCTGTTGTGTTTTTCGTTTACAGGTTTGTTTTGTGAATTCTGGAAATATGTTGCGTAAACTAATAAGAGAATAGATATTTGAAATGCACAGATTGCTCTCATGCTTGAACAATGGTAGAACGGCTCACGATCCGTTTCATCAGTAACAAGGCTTGTTTCTACAAGCCTTTACTTTTTTATTACACCTCTCATGTTTCCCCTCTCACCTCTCACCTTTCACCTCTCACCTTTCACCT